>CAIWXG010000217.1 GCA_903916555.1 uncultured Bacteroidota bacterium | reverse complement strand
TTTGTAGGTTCGTTAGTATCTAACCATTCAAAAGTAGTACCATATTGGTCTGTTTTGAAACCTAAGTTTTTAGAATACCAATTGCGCATTTCTTCAGGGTTATTACATTTTATAAAAACACCCCCTATGCCGGTTACTTTCTTATACATAAAAGCAAAATAATGTTTGTTTTAAACATAAACGGTATCAACACTCTTATTTGTAAGAATGTTGATACCGTTTTAAATTATAAAATACTAAAAATATTAATAGATTGTAGCAGCAAATTCAAGCAATTTTGCATGAATAGCAGAACGATTAGTAGCTAAATCTGGTTTCATTTGCCAAATTGCTGCATCAATCATTCTTTGGTTGTCTATAAGAGCAATATAACTTGTTCTTGTGGTTGAACCTAATGTAGAAGAATTAATACTTACTTTAGTTTTTGCAAGTACACTCAACATCATTTGGTGTATAAGATTCCAAGTATCTCTTGCAGTGGTCAAATCTCCGGAACCGATTTGAGAATCCATTAAATTCACCTTTGTTGTAAAATCTGCTGAGCTTACTGTTGTAGAAGTACTTTGTGCATAAGATTTCTGAACAAACGTTGCAGTGCAAGTAAAGGCAAGTAAACAACAAACTAAAATAATACGTTTCATTTTATTTTTTTTTAAAGTTATGAAAACAATTTTAAAACACCTAATTATTATCTAAGACAGATGCCCCCCCCCCATATAGTTGGGTAAAATATCTTAAAGATGGAGAAATAATTTTTTCACCTATGTTTAAGCTATTCCATTTATCGTCAACTATTTTTATAGTCTCTTTGTCTGCTACAATTATATTAGGCCAAGGACGGTCAAAGTTATCAAAAGTTTTTGTTTTTCTTGTACCATCAAGCCCTAAAATGTTTTTTTCTTTACCACTATAAAAATGGTCTCTTTTTGGGTCTAAATTATTACAAAAACGCCACAATACATCTGCAATATCTTCTGTATTAACCGTATGCTCTACATATAGAATTATTTTAAGCCCAAACAATTCAGGCATTTCGCATAGTTTTTCATGTAGTTCTAAAACATGATTAGGTCGCGATTTGTTTACAGCAACAAAAAGAATAGGAATGCTCAAATTTTGTGCAATATTATAATTGATACTTGTAATTTCCGGATAAAGAGCTTTTATTTTTGAAACAGAAAAATTTTCGTTTGCTATAAATTTAGACATGGGTACTACTAATTCTTCTTCTAATTTTTTTGTGCCATCAATGCACATTTTGCCACCAAAACCCATTTTAGAACAACTATGGTCTAAAACATCCATAGGGCCATTACTAAAATAGACATCGTTGGCAGGGTTTAAATTATCAAAAACATATTTTGCTAATGCAGGATAATCATCAATTTTAATATTACTGTCGTTTACTCCATCGCTGAGTACCAATATTTTATTAAACATCATTTGCCCTGCACCCCACATGGCATTCATAACCTTTTGCCCTTGCCCGGCATATTCTTTATGTATCGTACTTATTACCAAATTATGAAACACACCTTCTATGGGCATATTCATATCTGTAATTTCGGGTACCATCGTCATTTTTATAGGCGTAAGAAAAATGCGTTCTGTAGCTTTTCCTATCCAAGCGTCTTCTTGTGGCGGTATGCCCACAATTGTAGCCGGGTAAATTGCATTTTTCTTATGTGTTATTGCCGTAACATGAAATCTGGGATACCAATCGGGCAAGGAATAATAACCGGTATGGTCGCCAAAAGGTCCTTCCCATATTAGCTCTTCTTCGGTATCTACATACCCTTCAATAATAAAATCAGCATCGGCAGGTACTTCAATGTCGGGCTGGGTTAAGCAACGCACTAACTCAACTCTTTTTTTGCGTAAAAAGCCGGCAAGCATATATTCATCTACGTTAGAGGGTAATGGCGCTGTGGCGGCATAAGTATAAATAGGATCGCCACCTAATGCTACCGCAACAGGCATACGCTTGCCTAATTTTTTATATTCATTAAAATGCCCTGCCGATACTTTATGTTTATGCCAATGCAAAGCAGTTAAGTCTGGTGCAAACACTTGCATTCTATACATACCTATGTTTCTAGTCCCATTCACAGGGTCTTTGGTATGTATGGCAGGTAAGGTTATAAAACGACCCCCGTCTTGTGGCCAGCACTTAAGAATAGGCAGTAAATCTAAATTAGGAACCTCCATTATAACTTCTTGGCATTCCCCTTTCCTTTTTACAACCCTTGGCATCCACGATGCGAATTTGTTAAGCTCAGGTAATAGAGCAAGCTTATCTATTAAACCGGTTTTAGGAGTAGCTAATTTTTTAAATAAACTCTCCATGTTGCGTATTATATCATCAAGCTCATTCACGCCCAAAGCCATACACATACGCTTTTCGCTACCCATTGAGTTAATAAGTAAAGGAAATTGAGTACCTGTATTTTCAAAAAGAAGAGCTTTATTTCTATTAGATGTTTTAGAAATGCGGTCAGTAATTTCAGCAATTTCTAAAACCGGGTCAACAAAAGTTTTTATTCTTAACAGTTCTCCCGCTTTATCTAATACATCAATAAATTCTTGCAATGATTTATATGCCATGCGGCAAAGTTAGTTAATAAAAAAATAAACAATCTAATGATTCGTAATAAAGATTTTTAAATTGTAATATAGAATATACTTATAAGCAATTTTAGTTTTTGGGGTTTCATTGCTAATCCTACAGTTATTTGTGGAAAAGTTAAATATTTGTCGTCTATTCTCCATTTCATTTTACCTCTAACTCACTCATTGCATTTAGCTCATCCGCTATTTTAGTATTCCATTCCTTTTGTGCTGTTCTTCTTCTTGAATGCCTTGTTTGACAATCATATTTTTTTTGACAATGCCGATATATATATATAACAGCTAATTTCTGTCATTTTCAAAGTGAATGTATGTAATAAATGGGTACTCACCATGACATTAAATTCTGTGCTATACATTGGCGCAAAATACATATATATATATTAAGATTTTACAGTGTTAAAAGACTCCAAGTAACTTCATTAAATTCTATATTTGCAATAACATTATGATGTTATATTATATATATTAATTACTTTCAGTCCTTTAGGCATAGTTAATGTATATTTTGTCATACAAATCTATAATTAAATCAAGACACTTCTACCAAGAGAAATAGGTTATTTTATATGTTGGAAACAAATTTTTTAATGTCTTGGCATTTTCAATACCCTTATTATCAAGTTTTTCTGATAATTATATATTATTAAATAAACTATGAAAGAAGTTGTTATACGACTCTAACCCTAATTCTATTTTATTTTGAAACGAAATTGGCAAATTTAGTTCTTGCAAATTTATAGGCTCCCAATACTAATGAACGCCATAACTGTCTTTAATTCCGGTTCCATTTATTTCAGCAAATTTAGTAGTTTTTAATATCAATCCCTTTCCCTACAAATTAATTAAAAACTCCATTGTATCAACACCATCGGGGTAATCGTTTAATGCCGGTTGTTGCGATTCGCCAAATGGTGTAAAACCATCTCCTATTATTGTTTGTATATCAGTACTTTGTTTTAACTCATATAATAAAGCATTTTTATCGTCATAATATCTATAGTGCAAAACACTTACTGCCGAAAACGGCAAGGCATTTTCAACAAGCAATAAAGATTCATTACTCATATAGGGTACTCTATTAAGCAGATAGATTGCCAAATGATAATCATAATTGTTTTTATACTTGTTAAGGTCTGCATAGTAATTGTATTTATTAAATGTATTTAGCAACGGTACAAAATCATACTCTTTTGGAACGCAAATCTGGCTTACGTTCCTGCAACCTAGACCGTAATAGAAATAAACATCTTCGCCTAATGCTAATAATTCAGCTTCACTTTCTGCCCCGTCTATTATGGCAACAGATGTTCTGTTTTTGCGAATTATATGGGGTTGTTTACCAAAATATTGTTCAAAATAGCGGGCTGTATTGTTACTGCCGGTGGCAATATAGGCATCGCAACCATTTAATCTGTCAGCAATTTGTACGTATTCTGCAATTTCAGGCTCCCAAATTATCAATAACTTAATTATATAAGTAAGCAGCACCTCGTCTTTAGTAGATAGTTTTAATAACAGTTTATGTCCACTCATAAAACCACACAAAAAATCATGAAAGCCAACTAAAGGTATATTGCCCGCCATTACAATACCTACCTTTTGGGGGGTATGGGTAGGCTTGTAGTGTTTCATCCAGGTTATCAACTTATTTTTTTGTAAAAACTGTGTTGTAATATTATTTATTGCTAAATTTATATGTGCTTCTGTAAACCATGCATTTGCTTGTGCAGCTTTAAATTTCACCTCTTGCATTTCTGTATTGTTTTCTTGCAAGAAATTACCTAATTCTACTAGCAAATCTATTTTACGTTCTGTAGTAATCATTGTATTCTTATTTATGTATTCTATTTTAAATGTAATGTTTGTTAAATAATTAAATAATGTCAAAAAATTACTTTTTTCAAAGCAATGAATTTAGTGCGAAGTTGTAACTTTGCAGTCAGATAAACTAAACAATATCTTTTACAATGGCAATCAAAATTACGGAAGATTGTATTAATTGCGGGGCATGCGAACCCGAATGCCCTAATAACGCAATATATGAAGGCGGAGTAGAATGGACAATTGCAGACGGAACAAGTGTTACCGGTGCATATACATTAATGGACGGTAGTGCTACCGATGCCCATGCACCACATGCACCCGTAGGTATAGATGTATATTATATTACACCTAACAAATGTACTGAATGCCAAGGGTTTCATGATGAGCCACAATGTGCAGCTGTTTGTCCGGTAGATTGCTGCATTCCCGATGACATGTATCAAGAAAACGTAGATCAGCTATTAGCTAAGAAGAGTAAGTTGCATTTAAACTAAGAACTTATATATATAATAAATACTTTTTGTGAAAGAACACCACTGAGCGCCGTTTTTTGCTTTTTGGTGTTTTTTTTGTACTTAGACAGAATAAAAAGATAAATAAGGCACAATAGAAATATTTTGTTTAATTTTAGTTCCTAATTTCTGATGCTGTGTTTAAGCAAACAATTATTCTTTCGGCTCTAATTGTAATTACAACTTTTTTCATTATAAGCTCCTGTGTCCATAGTCCGCAGGTTGCAGTAATACCCGCAGACGGTGAATATCCTAAAGAAGTGGGTGCTATTTTAATAAATAAATGTGCTGTATCAGGCTGTCATAACCAAGCCAGTTATGTGTATGCAGGTGGTTTATTATTAGATTCATGGTCTCATTTATTAAACGGTAGTGCTTCAGGGGCGGCAATAGTTGCATATAGTCCTCAATTCAGTCCATTACTTTATCATACCAATACCGATTCTTCTTTAGGCATCATCGATTTGCCAGCTATGCCTTATAGTACACCCGGCAAACCTATGCCACCACTTAGTAAAACAGAATACCAAACATTATATAACTGGATAGCAAAAGGAGCACCGGATAAAAACGGGAATATTCCGTTTGCAAGCGACCCTACGACAAGACAAAAAATATACTTAACCCAATCGGGCTGCGATTTAGTTGCTGTTATTGATGCCCAAACCAAAGTAGTAATGCGTTATATACCGGTAGGCTTAAACCCCGGGCAGATTGAAAATATGCACGATATAGAAGTTTCGTCAGACGGAATGTATGCTTATATTGTGTTTTTAGCAGGCAACTATATACAAAAAATAGATACCAGAACAGATACTGTAGTTGCAAGTTTAAATTTAGGAACAATTAATAGTTTTAGTTACGGGTGGAGTATTTTACTTATATCACCAACCGGAAACGATTTGGTAACATCCGATTTTTTATCCTCCTCTCCGGGTTTTGTTACACCTGTAATTACGGCAGGTAATATGCAAATAGGCTCTTGGAATGCGGGTCCGTCCTTTACTTATCCGCATGGTATCGGTGCATGCCCGTCTTTCGATACCTTTTTTGTTACTTGTCAATTTGGTAATATTGTTTATAAATTTAGTACTAACATAGTACCGGGAAAAAATCCCTTATTTAAACAAATACCCATAGAAGGCGCTGCCTTTATAACAGATTCCAATAAATCTGTTGACCCGCACCAAATACAAATGTCGCCCGATAATTCAAAGTATTTTGTTACTTGCCAGCGGTCTAACGAAGTAAGAGTTATGGATGCCTATACCGACCAATTGCTTGATTCTATAAGTGTGGGTATCAAACCGCAAGAAATGGCATTGTCTGAGTCGCATCATTATTTGTTTGTGGCTTGCGAAGAAGATAGTAATGCAATTGGTAGAAAAGGGTCTATTTATGTATTAGATTACACCCAAACACCGCTAAAAATAGTGAAAGTTTTATATGGCAATTTTTATCAACCACACGATATTACAGTTGATGAAAAAGACGGTTTAATATTTATACCCAGTTTAAATGCGAATCCTAACGGACCCGCACCACACCACGCAACATCTTGCGGCGGACGGGCAGGCTGGTATTCTGTCTATAATTTAAATACCTTAGAGCCGGCAGACAATAAACAATATAATGTATTGGTGTATCCTTATGCCATTGCAACACGTTTTTAATTATAAATTCTATCATTTTTGTATCTATTCTGATGTTTTTTGTAAAAAGCAAATTTTCCCTTTACAAATATCAATTTGTATATTAAGTACCCATTTATTTCATACAACCGCTTTGAAAGTGATAGTAGGTAATAAAAATATATAGCACAGAATTTAATGTCATTGTGAGTAACCATTTATTTCATACAACCGCTTTGAAAATGATAGTATGTAATAGCGATATATAGCACAGAATTTAATGTCATGGTGAGTAACCATTTATTACATACAATTACTTTGAATAGGTCAGAATGTAATAGTGATATATAGCATAAATATTAATGTCATGGTGAGCCTTGCCGAACCATGACCCCGCTTAATAGAGCTATTATTTATAATTTCCTAATTATGAACAATGTTACTAAACTTCAATAAATAGTTCCCCCAAAACAAAGTTTAGCAACAAATTACAAAAACAAAGCAAAAACAAAAATCACACAAAAACAAACCAATCCACAGCCCTCACCCACTAACAAAAACGTATAAAACCTACCCCAAAAAAGTGCAATTAAAATATCAAAGGCTATTATTAAATAAAATACCTTACACCCAAACCCAATAAGGCAACAAAAAAAATAACTCATTAGGATATACAAACGAGCAATTATTGAGCAATTTTATTTTCACAAGTACATCATTATCAATAAATTACAAAAAATAAACTGCCCAAATAAATTTTTAGTAATAGTGGGTTGTTTCAGATTGGTTGATATTATTTTATAATGTCTTGGTAAATAATAGCACCTCTTATGGGTTTTGTATTATTTAAATTATCACATTCTATAATATTATCATCCCCGCCCTTACGGGCAAGCCAACGGGGATTGAATTTTTATGGAATCAGAATAGTTACAAATTTTTTATTTATATTGCAGTATCCTTTTTAAAAATCAGGAATATTTTTTTAAAAATACCCAAGATTAGTAGTTAATAAATCGTCTATTTTAAGAGAGGTATTATGAGGACGAAAAATAGAAAATATAAAAATTGACAAAAGAACGTTATTAATATAAAACAGCAGCTAACATAACACAAAGCTTATGCCCGCATATTCTGAAGAGGAAATAATAGCAGGGTGCCGAAAGAAAAATCGGACATTTCAAGAACATCTGTATAAAGTATATTACAGTATGTACTTGAAGGTTTGTGCACGTTACGCAAAAAATATGATGGATGCCGAACAGTTACTTAATGATGGTTTTCTTAAAATATTTACACAAATAGATAAGTTTAATAACATTGGGTCTTTTGCCGGTTGGATGCATAGAATTATGGTAAATACCTGCCTTGATTATTTAAAAAGTAATTATCTGAAACAAGAAATGGTTATGCACGTAAATGCCATACCACCCGAAGAAACAAATTTAAGTGTTAGCAATTACGGATTGGAAAATATGGAATTTAAGGAAATGGTACAAATTATACAATCCTTACCTGCTATGACGCGTACTGTTTTCAATTTGTTTGTTTTCGAGGGTTTTAATCATAAAGAAATAGGACAACAATTAGACATTACCATAAGTACTTCGTCTTGGCATGTGCACCAAGCAAGAAATACATTACAAAAGAAAATAAAAGATAGTAAACAAAAAACAAAAACGTATGAAGCCAAGTGAATTTGACGAATTAGTCAGACAGAAATTTGAGCAGAACGACTTTGAGTATAATCCCCAAAACTGGGACTTACTTACAAGGAAGTTGGAGGGCAATGCGAAAAACCGCAGGATTAGCTTAATGTGGTGGATGCCGCTTGTTGGTGTTGCTGCATCGGTTACAATGGCTATGGGCATAACCACAATTATAAAAAATGCAGCCCCGGAAAGTTCTGAAATAAAAACAGAAGTGTCTAAATCAGAAACACCTCAATCTGAAAATAAAAAGAAAACTGAATTGCCAAAATTATTGGTAGATTCTTTAAATGAGAACACTGCCAATATAGGCATTGCTTCTAAAAAAGAAACAATAATTATTACGAAATCAGATTCTAATTCTATTGGCATAAGTATGTCTGCTTTTACTAATAATTATTCTTTTACAAATAAAAAAGATCAAAAGAAAACGTTTAATAATTACGATTTACTTGCCAAAAAAGAGGATGATAACATAAAAAAGAAAATAAAAGAACAGGCTTGTAATAAGAATTACACATTTAAACAAGAAGAAACAGCTTATAAATGCCCTAAAGCATCTATAATAATATCTGGTGGCTATAATTATGGCAATTTAAACAATGGCTATATGATAGGTGCTACTGCACGCAGAATGATTAACGATAAAGTGTATGTAGAAAGCGATATAGCATTTACATCGAGCAATAATACACAAAGAAATGAGTATATTGTTTATACACATGGCAGTGCTGCCAGAGGTAGCAGTAGAATTGCTTATGCCAGCGATATTACAAATGTAAATGGCATTACCAAAGTATCAGAACAGAGTTACAATTTAAATTATGCACAGGTAACGCCATCGCTTGGTTATAAATTAATGAAAAGAATGAATATAGGTTTAGGTCCTGATTTTCAACAAATGCTCGTTGACAATCGTCCGGAGCCATCTAAAACCTACAAAGGCAATATAGAAGTAGCCCCTGTTTTTGATATTGGCTTTATGGCAAAATCGGAATATGCATTATCTAAAAAAATAAAAGCAGCCATTTATTACAGAGAAGGTATTAATAATATTATTACCCCTACCAATAAGTTTATAGACCGTAATTATGTGCAATGTCAAATAAAATGGGCTGTATTTAATAAGTAAGGCAATAATACAGCTACTTTTGCAAATAGCTGTACAATATTTATGTTCACAAAGCACAAAAAAAGCGACCTGGTTTGTATCAAATAAGGTCGCTTTTTTGTTTTCAACAATGGGGTATATTCATCTGCCGGATTTCTTATTTTCAGGTAATTTTCGGGCTATTTGCAAACATCCAAGTGATACCGTTTAGACATTAAAAAGTGTTGTGATTATTTTTTATATTTGGTAGTCCTGAAAGGGTTTAATATCATAACATAGCCCTATGTTATACGAGTGTATGAAGCATTTTGATGTCCAATTGGTACAATGCATTATAAGAAAACCCCTCAACAGGAGGGGTTTCAGCGAAAAATTATAATTACTTTTTATAAACCTTTACACTAAAGGTATAGGTCTCCATTTTTTCTATTTGCTGCTCGCGACTTAATTTGCTGAATTTGGTAGTTTTACCAAAATGGATTTTATTTATTTTAGAGGTATTTTCTAATAGGTCGAAAAGTGCTTTTGTACTTACAGCATAGGTATTAGATTCACCTTGCATGCCAATAGCTGTTAATAGAGCTATTATATTACCGTTTGCATCAATAACAGGAGCTCCACTTTGCCCGTGTTGTGCCGGCATTTCAAGTGTATATTGCATTTCATTTCCTTCAAATCCGTTTTTAGAACTTATATAACCTTCGCTATATACTTCTTCATCTTTAGGAAAACCTAATGTAAATATTTGCGAACCTAAGTTTGCTTTATTATTTAATATAGTGTATGGTAAATCTCCTTTCGAGAAATGGAAATTCTTTTTGTCAACTTTTAAAATAGCCACATCGGTCTTTTCATCGTGTGCTATAAGAGAGGCTTTAAAATACTCGCCCTCTTGGTTTTGAATATAAACAGAATCAAATTTACCATTATTAATTACATGCGATGCGGTTACAAAATAACCATCGTTACTTAAAGCAAAACCGGTACCCGTATATTTTACATAAGATGGTGGTGCAGCTTGCAAAGTAGTTTTTTTATTAATACTGTCTATGGCTATTTTCTGATTTTTCTGTTCTGTTTTAATATGTTCTACCTCGTTACTTATTATATTATATTGCGAATTATTCTTTTTAATCGATGGTGTTACTATCCAGTAGGTAATTGTAGAAGTTAGTAAAGCTACTGTTGCTGCAACGGCTGCCGTTTTACGATAGGGTTTTGTTATAGATATGATTTGGGTAAATAAAGATTTTATTTTTGTTTCTTTATTATTTTCTGTTTCTATGTCTTGTAATAAATTGCGGAATTTTTGCTGCTTGTTACTGTCTGCTAAAGAGTTCAATAGATTTATACATTCATTAAATTCGTTTGCGAATTTTAAATCAGTATTCAATAAATTCTTTAGGGCAACACTATCGTTTTCAGATAATGTTCCGTTTAAGTAGGCTTCTGCGGTTTCCCATATTTTATTTACAAATGGCATAATGTTTTCATTTTACTTAGCTTGCTCGTTGTAAAACAATTTACGTAAGCGAGTAAGGCATTTATACTTTTGATTCTTCGCATTTTCCGGGTTGGTATAACCGAAATCTTTTGCTATTTGCTGCATACTTTTATCTTGATGATAATAAGATTTAAGCAAAGAGCGGCAAGGTTCACCAACCTGGTCTAAAGCGTTATTTAATTGTTCATAATGTAGTTCACGCTCCTTATGTACATTAATGTCTTCGTCATAGCCACCGTTACCCATTTCAGTGTCTTCTATATTATCAAACAATGCAATAGGGTCTTTATTTAGCTTTTGCAGTTTTTTAAGCCACAAATGCTTACAAATAGATAGCAGATAAGTGTTTATGCTACAAGTAAGTCTAAAATTCTCGTCTTGTACTTTGTTATACAATACTACCATGGCTTCTTGAAAAATGTCTGCAGCATCGTCCGATGAGCCTCCCTTTTTTATAAGCCAACCATTAACTATAGGATGATTAACCCTATATATTTGTGCTGTGGCTATTCTGTCGCCCGCAGCAAGTGCTGTTAATATTTGTTGGTCTGTATTGATAGAACTTACCATTAATACTCAATTGAATGAAAAGTAACCCAATGTTCACTAAAATGTTTGATATTCTGCTTTTTTAAATTCTAATAATACCATTCCAAACTTTAATACTTTAGCCTTTAATGCCCCACACTTTTAGTATTTGCTCCGCGTGGTTTTTAGAGTCAACTTTTTCTATAATATGCTCTATTTTGCCGGCTTCATTAATTAAAAATGTAGTTCTTAATGTACCCATGTACTCTCTGCCCCATAATTTTTTTTGTGCCCACAAACCATATTCACTTACAATCTTTTTGTCGGTATCTGCCAATAATGTAAAAGGTAACGAAAATTTTGTTTCAAATTTCTTATGGCTTTTTTCATTATCTACACTAATGCCCAGTACTACTATGCCCAAGTCCTTTAGTTTTGTAAAGTTATCGCGTAGGTTGCAAGCTTGTACTGTGCAGGTTGAGGTATTGTCTTTAGGGTAAAAATATAAAGCTACTTTTTTGCCTTTAAAATCGCTTAATGAAACTACATTATTATTCTGGTCTTTTGCTGAAAAATCCGGTGCTATATTGCCTTCTTGCATTTCTTACTGTTTATCTTGTAAAATTTAAATTATAACTATTTGTATTCCCACATTCATCTTCTGCTTTAAATAGTAGTTGATGTTTGCCTTTAGTGCAATGTTCGTCAAATTTATAAAAGAAAAGATTACCATGTTGTTCAAAACAAATCCAATTTCCGTCCAGAGTACCGCTAAATGCAGCAACCGATGTCATTGCGTCTTTAACTTCAAAGGTAATTTCTTTTGCCTTAGAAAAATTAGTTGTGTTTTGTATTAATTTTATAGTAGGTGCTAAAGTATCTAATGCCAACCAATACGTACCAAAATTTCTTTGTTTGGCTACATACCAACCCATTTCAGTAAATTCTGCTCTCTTACCTTCTATGTCCTTTCCATTACTGTAAAGCATGGCTACCTTTCTTCTCTGCTCAAAAGGGAAAGGGACTTTTGCCCTCATTTTCAATTCAAAATTATGATGAATAGGTATATATGGATAATGTAAATCATATTTATCAGACAAACCTTCGTCATATTGGTTTACTTTAAAACGAAAGTTAATATCATCGTATAACTGTTTTTCATCTAAAACAAAGGAAATACTTGGGTTATTAAATTCGTTTTTAGTGTTTACTTTAAATTTCACCAATTCTGCCGACATTTCAGTTTGTGCAGGTAAAGCGGCTATCGTTTTTGCTACAAAAATGATGTTGCTTATATTCTCTTTATCATCAATAAGTTCTATTCTTATATAGTAATATCTGTTCTCTAATAATTGTATCCTGCCTTTATTTGTATTTAAATCACTAAATAGTTTACTTAATCTGTTTCCCGGTGTTTGAAACAGGCATTGTACCCATTTATGTTCCAGCTCCTTTGTTTTATAATCGGCATAGCTGTTAATATAGCGTGTTTCGTCATAGCCAATATTGTCTAATATTACACTTGCTTGCAGGCTATCGTCTTTATATAAATTTGCTTTATAAAAAGCAAGTGTATTGGTACTGCTATCCATAAAATCATCAGCATTAATGCCAATACCTATTAAGCCTGCATTTATTATAAATGTATCTTGCGGTATATATTTTTCATTTCTATTCTTAATAGCTGGTACATATATGCTGTCTTTTTTTATAAGTGCGGCACTTATTTTGGCGTCTTCATAAACATTACCGTTATAAAATACTATTTCTGAAGGCACAGGTGGTAGCTTGTCTATTATAGGCATCCCAAATAATTGAGGGTTTAACGGATGTTCGTTTTTTGTATTTCTTATTTCAAAATGTAAATGGGGTGCTGTTGATGAGCCAGTATTGCCCGACCAAGCTATTTGTTCACCTTTTTTTACTGGAAATTCTGTTGGTAAGAGTGTTACATCTACATCCCACATTCTTTTTTCGTACTGTTTTTCTTTTACATATTTTTGTATGGGGGGCATAAAATCA
>CAIWXG010000216.1 GCA_903916555.1 uncultured Bacteroidota bacterium | reverse complement strand
GATATGCATTAGTTTTTTTGGTATTTAGAACATAGTTTTGAACATACAAAACTATTCATAATTTTAATTTGTATAAAAACTACACAAACATTTATCAAAGATAATATAATTGATAAATAATCCTATTTTCTTAACAAACTAATTCAATGATGTTATTTTGTAATGTATATGACTTATAATTATAAACCTTCATAAACAACACCTGATGAAGGTGTTTCGTTTAGTTTTATTTTTTTTAATATTGGGATTTCTTTTTTTATTTTATTCCAAATCCATATAGCTAATAGTTCGCATGTGGGGTTTTCTAACCCTTCAATAGTATTAAGTAAATGATGGTCCACAATATCAATAATAGGAGATATTATATGTTTTACTTCTGCAAAATCTGCTACCCAACCCAATTTTTCATCTAAGGCTGCATCAAGATAAACGGTAAGTGTATAGGTATGTCCGTGAATCTCCTTACACTTATGCCCGTCGGGTACATTTGGTAAAAAATGAGCTGAATCGAATGTGAACTGCTTAAATATTATCATTATCTTTTTTGTTTATTTTAGCATTTTTTCGTTCAAGAGCTTGTTCAAAAAAACGCTGTTCTTCTTCTGTAACCGGCAAAACCGAAGGCACTGTAATAGGGTGGGCATTGTCGTCTAAGGCTACAAAAGTAAAATAAGCTTCGTTAATTAGTGATGTTTCTTTAATGTTAAACTTTCTAGCCCATGCACAGGTATAAATTTCCATTGAAGAACCGAAGGCACGTGTAATTTTTGCTTTAATTGTAATTATATCACCAATTTTTGCTGGGTGCTTAAAAACAACTTTGTCTAATGATACTGTTGCCGCAATATTTTCGGCATGGGTTTGGGCACATACTGCCGATGCAGTATCCATCCAATGTATTAATTTGCCGCCTTGTAACATTCCCATTGGGTTAGTATCGTTAGGATATACAACTTCTGTAGTTATGGTTTCAGATTCTGTTGGGTGCTTTTCTTTCCTTTTTTCTTCTTTTTTCAATGGTATTTATATTAAAAATTATTTTTTTTATAAAGTTATATATTCAATATCAATTAATACATGACTCATATCATTTTAATCGGTGATTTTCATCATTAGATTTTTATGAATAAAAATTGAATTTTGTAAAGAATACATTTGTTGAGTAGTTACATAAAATTTGAATTAATACATAACCCAAAATTAATGGATAAGCCAAAATTACATAGTTTTCACATACCGGTATTAGGAATTGGGTATTCTATTGATACACCAATTAAAGTGGCACCTTACGGCATCTCTTCCGTAATATCAATAATGGATGATGAATTGATTGAAAGAATGAGAGCATACCACAGTTCGCAATTAGGTTATAATTATGTGTCTATCAATAATACCGAATATGATTATAGAGCCAAAAGAATAACGGCTTACTTGAATTTAGTGAATGATATAGTAAATTTTCAGGTTAAACAGATTCGTGATTTGCCGTTTAAAGCTGATAATGATTTGTGTAAGTATTTTGAACTTCTACCCGCAGAATCTCCATTGAAAGTAAAATATTTGAAAATTAAAGGGATGAAAGATGGTGATGAGAAACAGGAATTGGAGAAAGAATTGAAAAGTTTAATAAGACCCGGAGCTATAGATGTAAATGTAATGGCAAAGGTTGATGGATTAAAAGCGGATAAAGATGGTATTTTGCCTCCTATTGAATTTTCAGATGCGTTATCTGCTTTTCGTGGTTTTGCAAATAGTAATCTTGATTCTTCAATTATTTTTTCAGCTGGTTATAATCCAAGATTATATAATTATGTAGAACAGTTTAACGATTTTTTCCCTAACGAAAATAATCAACTAAAAAAGAAGATTATTTTAAAAGTGAGTGATTTTCGTTCTGCTATGGTACAAGGCAAAATATTTGCTAAAAAAGGTTTGTGGATTTCAGAATTCAGAATTGAGTCAGGATTAAATTGTGGTGGGCATGCATTTCCTACCGATGGATTATTATTAGGGCCAATACTGGAAGAGTTTAAGAATAAAAGGGCGGAATTATCAAAAGAACTTTTTGACTTATGTAATATTGGTATTAAAGAAAAAAACAAATCACCATTTAACTCACAACCACACCTTAAAGTTACGGTTCAAGGAGGGATTGGTACTTCAAATGAAAATGATTTTTTATTAGAACATTTTGTTTTAGATGGTACCGGATGGGGTAGCCCTTTTTTATTAGTGCCGGAGGCTACAAATGTTGATAGTATTACCCTAAGCAAATTGGCTACTGCAAAAAAAGAAGATTATTATATAAGCTACGCTTCACCTTTAGGAATAGCTTTTAACAATTTTAGACAGAGTTCGGCAGAAAAACAAAGACAAGAACGGATAAGTAAAGGCAGACCGGGTAGCCCGTGTTATAAAAAATTTCTTGCTACAAATGTAGAGTTTACCGAAACGCCTATATGTACAGCGTCAAGAGAATATCAAAATTTAAAAATTAATGAACTAAAGTCTAAAAATCTTCCTGAAGAAATTTATGAAAAAGAGTTTAATAATATTACAGAAAAAGATTGCTTATGCGAAGGTTTAGGTACGGCTGTATTAATAAAAGATAGTATGCCTTTATCGCACAATTTAAATGCTGTTACAATTTGCCCTGGTCCCAATTTAGCTTACTTTTCTGGTACATTTTCCTTAGCAGAAATGGTTAATCATATCTATGGGCGTATAAACCTGTTAAATTCATTATATAGACCTAATATGTTTATTAATGAATTGAACTTATATATAGACCATTTTAAAAAAAGGCTTGAATCTGATTTAAGCCTGAACCCCAAACAATTGAAACAACTACAAATATTTAAAAATAATTTAATGGAAGGTATTGATTATTACAATGATTTGGTAAATTATTTCAAAAAAGAAAGCAGTCAATATATTGCAATAATGAAAGCAGAATTAGATAAAGCGGCAAATATATTAGCAATGTCTAATTTTTGTTTACAAACTGT
>CAIWXG010000215.1 GCA_903916555.1 uncultured Bacteroidota bacterium | reverse complement strand
TAGGTTTTATTTCATTTTTTTATGTTGTAATATAAACTCTATTACTCTACAAAAATAAAAATGTTCAAGTGCATGTATTTTCTGTGCTAATTCGTCTGCGGTATCCTTTATGTTTACTTTACATCTTGCTTGTAAAATTATAGAGCCTTCATCATAATTTTCATTAACGTAGTGTATCGTAATACCCGATTCTTTTTCTTTGGCTGCAATAACAGCATTATGTACATTTTTGCCATACATACCTAAGCCACCATAAGCCGGCAATAATGCAGGATGAATATTAATTATAATATTAGGAAATGCTTTAATTATATTATTGGGTATTTTTAATATAAAACCTGCTAATACAATTAGGTCGGGGTTAAAGGTGGCTAATTGCTCTATAATTAATGTTTCTGATAGCCTGTGTTTATCAATAATTAAAAAAGGTATTTCAATTTTTTTTGCTATGGCTATTACACCTGCATGTGCATTATTGCTAACTATTAAAGAAACCTTAGCCTTTTTATTTTCATTGAAATATTCTATTATCGCATTTGCATTTGTACCGGTTCCGGAAGCGAAAATTATTATGGAGTCCATTTCTTTTTGCTATTATAAATAAAATATAAAGAGCAAAGTTAACCTTATAATTTAAAAGTGGGGATGATAAAAAACAGGCAAACAGCTTTAATGTATGGTAATTAAAAGTATTATTGGTTAAACGTTGGTATGTAAACAGTTTGGGAGTCTTCCATATTTATACTTACCGGCAAGCCGCCAAAAACTATTTGATTATAGGTAGCATGGTAGCCATAACCATAAATATAGTATTGCCCTGTTTTTAATTGTTTAAAAGTAGCAACCGGAATTGTATCATTCAAAATGCATTTTGAGGAGTCATCATAAATGTTATTGGCAGGCTTATCGGTAGCGGCATATTTTATATATATCATGCAACTGTCAACATAAAAACCATGATGTTCGGGCGAAATTAATAGAGTTGCTTTACCACCCTTGCCACCTATTAAAGTAGGACTATTCGTTTTGTTGCAGCTACTAAAAGCACAAAATAAAAACAAAAGTACTAAAAGTAGATGTGAAATTGAGTTTTTCATATTGTATGCAAATTAAAAATGATTATTGAATAATAGAGAAATTTCTATACAAAAGTAACAATATTGATACTAATTTCTTTTTGATTTTATTGTAGGTGGATGCATATTGTTTTAATTAAATATAAATAATTATGAATTCATCTAATTATTTTTATGATAATTTTGATTTTAAATATTATTTCTCTTAAATAAAAATTTGTAATTTCGGGCTTTAAATAATTTAAATAAATGAAAAAGATATTATTAGCGGCTTTCGTATTTATTAATATTAGTATTACTGTTTTTGCTCAAGAAAATGCAAATACAGGTATTCATTGGATTACTCTGGATGAAGCACAAGCTAAAATGGCTGAAAAACCTAAGAAAGTAATCGTAGATGTATATACAAGTTGGTGTGGTTGGTGCAAGAAAATGGATGCAGGAACCTATACAAATCCTGCATTAGTTAAATATATAAATAACAACTATTATGCTGTAAAATTTAATGCAGAGCAACAAGAAACGGTTCATTTTCAAGGTAAAGAATATAAATTTGAACCACAATACAAAGCAAATGCTTGGGCTGTAGAAATGATGAAAGGACAAATGGGTTACCCGACTACCATCTTCCTTATGGAAAACTTCCAGAATCCTACACCTATAGGCGGTTATCACCCGGTAAAAGAAATGGAAATGTTCTTGTTGTTTTTTGGCGATAATGTTTTCAGACACAGAACTTTACAAGATTATCAAAAAACATTTGTTTCTGCTTGGGAAAACGGCGAGAAACCGGAAGTTACTCCACAAATGCCTCCATCTATACATTAATGATTGTTAATATTATAGTATAAATAAATATATTATTTTTTATTGCCAATTTTTTGGTTTAAAAATAATGATGATGATATATAAAATAGTATTTTATTACTATTAGATATTGAGAATGCTATTTAGTATTAGAATTTTAATTTCATAAAAACCTATATGTAAATTAAAGGAGAAAAGTTGTAATTTACACCTTTAATAAAGTTTGGTTTTGGTAGAAGATATAATTACTCCGAGTATAGTTTTAGGAACTAATAGACCAGATTTATTGCGGGACGAAACATTAGTTGACCTTTTTAATGGTTCAGTTAATAAATTTACATCCAAAACCGCACTTATTTTTGGAGATAAAACATTATCATATACTCAATTAGGACATTGGAGCGATGCAATGGCTCTGTTCTTGAGTAATAAAGGTATAAAACAAGGTGATACAGTTGGGGTATGGTATCCGAGAAGCATTGAATTACATATAGCAATTCTGGGAATAATTAAAGTGGGTGCTGCTTACGTTCCGCTTGACAAGGATATGCCCGCTGAGCGAGTTGAAACTGTATTAACGGAGGTTAATGCTAAAGCATGTATCAGTTTAGATGAATTACATGTTAACTGCCCTGTTTTAACTGTTGTTAAAGAGTCGCAGTTACAAGAAAAAATACAAAATGTTTTAGGCCCCATGCCCGACAATTGGGCTTATGTACTCTATACATCGGGTAGTACTGGTAAACCTAAGGGTATTCCTATTTCGCATCGTAATATTTGCCAGTTTATAAGAGCAGAACAAAGTGTGATAGAAATAACACAAGAAGATAAAGTGTATCAAGGTATTTCAGTATCTTTTGATATGTGGTGCGAAGAGGTATGGATTAGTTATTTTGCCGGTGCCACATTATGGGTAGCAGATGCAGCAACATCAAAATCTATTGATGAGCTTGATGAAGTATTAAGAAGGGAACAAATAACTGTTTTACATACAGTGCCAAGTTTGTTAGCCGTAATGAACAATGATATACCTAGTTTAAGAATCGTAAATGCCGGTGGCGAAGCTTGCACTACTCAGGTATTATCTCGGTGGTCGGTGCCGTCTCGTAAGTTTTATAATAGCTATGGTCCTACCGAAACAACTGTTACTGCTACATTAATAACACTAAAGCCGGGCGACCCTATTACAATCGGCATTCCCTTACCAAACTATTGTTTAGCCGTTGTAGATGAGAAATTAAATATATTACCTAAAGGCGAACGTGGCGAATTAATTATTACCGGGCCGGGGGTTGGGAGTGGTTATATAAACAGACCTGAATTAACAGAACAAAAATTTATACCTAAACCGGAAAGCTTATCTGTGTTGCAAGGCAGCACGGTTTATAAAACAGGTGATGCCGCAATAATTAATCCCGATGGTAGTATTGATTTTCAAGGTAGATTAGACGACCAGATAAAACTGAGAGGGTATAGAATAGAATTAGGTGAAATAGAAAATCAGCTTAGCCGGCTTACAGATATAACCGCGGCGGCAGTAGCAGTAAAAAAAGATATAAACGGGCAAGACCATTTAGCAGGATATGTAGTTTGCGACGACCCTGTAAAAATGAATCAGCAGGAAATCAGAGCTTTATTGGCATTGGTGTTACCTGCCTATATGGTACCGAGTGCAATTGTAATACTTTCTGAAATGCCCCGATTGCCAAGTGGCAAAATAGACAGAAAGTCTTTACCTGTGCCGGCTATGTTAATGGAGAACTCCATACCTGTAACTGAAGAAATTATAGATATAGATGCTCCGCTTGGCGAACGAGTGATTATTGCTTTACGTAAGTTTTTTCCTAATAGAAATATTGACCTTTCTCAAGATTTTTTTAAAGACCTTGGTGGTCATTCTTTATTGGCAGCCGTATTTGTATCTAAACTTAGAAAAGAAGCAAATATTACACAGGCATCTTTAAAAGATATTTATCTTAATAGACCATTAAGTGCATTAGTAAGTTATTGGGAAACAAAACCTGCACTGGAACTTAAAAAGAAAAAGGTATTTAATACAGTACCCAAAAAGAGATTTATTTTGTGTTGGATAGCACAAACAATTTCGCTTTTTCTTTTATATGGTTTATTTGCTATTCAAATATTTTTCCCTTATTTGGGATATTACTATGAAGTAGAAAAAACAAAGAATATACCCATAGCAATTGCGACTGCTTTGTGTATGTATTGTTTTATTCCGCCTTTGTTTGCTGCTTTTAGTATTGCAATAAAATGGCTGGTAATCGGTAAGTTTAAAGAGGGTGATTATCCTCTGTGGGGAAGTTATTATTTTAGATATTGGTTCGTGAAAACCATGCAAAGGTTGCTCCCATCGCAGTTTTTGAATGGTACTCCATTATATGCTTCTTACCTACGCCGATTAGGAGTTAAGGTTGCAAAAGATGCACAACTAAGTGCTTTTACAATTGGTGCAGAAGATTTGGTTACTATTGGTAATAATGTAAGTATTAGCTCGCAAGTAGTATTAAATAATGCATTTGTTGAAGACGGTATGCTTAAACTTAGAAGCATAACCTTAGGCGACCACGCTTATGTAGGCAGTAGTGCAATAGTAGCGGGAGGTGCTGCTATTGAAGAGTGGGGTGAATTACAGGATTTGAGTCATTTGCAGGCAGGCAAAACAATAAAATCTTTTGAAATATGGCAGGGCAGTCCGGCACAATTAAAAGAAAAGAAATCATTTGAAGAAATGCCTAAGCCACTTTTTGTGTCAGAAACTAAAAGGCGTGTATATTCTTTAATATATTTATTTTCTTTACTCATTTTTCCATTTGTAGTACTTATACCTCTACTACCAACAATTATTATTATTAACGATCTTGATAACTCCACTCCAGATTACGATTTTAGTTATTTAATACTAACACCTTCTTTAGCACTAAGTTATATTATTGTTTTTACCTTGTTTACTGTGTTGTTAACCCGCTTATTGTCTAAGAATCTAAAGCCGGGCGAATATCCGGTTTATAGTTGGTTTTATATTAAAAAATGGTTTGTAGATCAATTAATGTCTTTATCATTAATAGTATTACACCCAATTTATGCAACAGTGTTTATATCTATATTATTTAGAGCATTAGGCGCAAAAGTGGGTAAAAACACAGAAATATCAACAGCAAGCAGTGTAACACACCCACTTTTAGAAATAGGTAAAGGTGCATTTGTTGCAGACGCTGTTACACTTGGAGAGTCTGATGTTAGAGGGCAAAAATTAATATTAAACAAAACGGTTATTGGAAATAATAGCTTTGTAGGCAATAGTGCATTGATACCGCAAGGTTATAATTTGCCCGGTAGAATGTTGATTGGTGTGTTATCTACACCACCAACACCCCAGCAAATGAAAGAAAATGAAGCGAAAGACTGGTTTGGTTCGCCTGCTATTGCATTACCAAGACGACAAGAAAGCAGAACGTTTCCTGTAGAATTAACGGCTCGTCCTTCCCCGCAAAGGATTTTGGGAAGAAGTTTAACCGAATTTGTAAGAATATTAATACCTGAAACTGTAATATTAATTTGCAGCATTCTTTTTATTGCCTATGGACATGCTCTTATAATTGAGTTTAATTGGTGGGAGATAACATTGCTTCTACCACTTTATTACTTGTTCTTTATGGGTTTACCGGCTTTATTGGTAACATTAGCACTAAAATGGTTAAGTATAGGTATTTATAAACCGGAACAAAAACCAATTTGGACATCTAAAGTATGGCGAAGCGAAGCAATTACTTCAACTTATGAGGCATTAGCAGTACCTTTCTTTTTAGATTTTTTGAGAGGAACGCCTTGGTTGCCAATAATATTACGTTTGTTTGGGGTGAAAACAGGGAAAAGGGTATGGATGAACACAACTGATATTACCGAATACGATATGGTACAAATTGGTGATGATACGGCTCTTAATGAAGATTGTGGTCCACAAACACATTTATTTGAAGACAGAGTAATGAAAGTAGGTCCTATTAAAATTGGTAAGAGATGCAGTATTGGTGCTAGAAGCATAATTCTTTATGATTCTGAGATAGGAGATGACGTTAGTATTGATGCTCTTTCTTTGATAATGAAAGGAGAAAATTTACAATCAAATACTTATTGGGCAGGTAGCCCTGTAAAGCCTGTTTAGAGATATGGAATTTAACACCTATTTTTAGCAGTATAATCTTTAGAATTATTCATATAGTTTAAATAATATATTT
>CAIWXG010000214.1 GCA_903916555.1 uncultured Bacteroidota bacterium | reverse complement strand
TTATAGCCCGACACATTGATATTAAAATATTGCTTGGCAGTATAAGGTACGTTATCCTTGTTATACTCTGCCGGTTTATTATCTTTGTCCGCATAGACCCTAAAAACACTGAAATCGCCTGTATGTCTTGGCCATACCCAGTTTTCTACATCACCACCAAAATTGCCGATACCATTTGGCGGAAAAAGTACGAGTCTTATATCTTTAAATGTCTCCGTTATTAAAATCCAATATTGATTGCCTTGATAGTAAGGTTTTATAGTAGCATCTAAACCCGTCTTTTTTTTGTATTCCGTTTCCAACAATTTAATTCTATTCATTACAATAGTATCCCTTGCAGCATCATTTAGCGTATCAGGCACATCAAACAATATTTTATCTGTTATGTTTTCCATTTTGCGAATAAACGTTACCGTTAAGCCGGCACATGGCAGCTCTTCTTCTTTATTTTTTGCGGCAAAACCATTGGCAAAATAATCCTTACCGGCCCCGCAAAGTCGCTGTACAGTACCATAGCCGCAATGGTGATTGGTTAATACTATACCTTGTGGCGAGATAATTTCGCCGGTGCAGCCTTTGCCAAAAAGCACAACGGCATTGTTAAGCCCTGTGCCGGTATCATTAAATAATTGTTCTACAGGTATTTGTAAGCCCATGCTTTTCATATCTGCTTCTCTTGCTTTTAAAGTTGCAGGTATCCACATACCTTCTTTGCCTGAAACATTTAAAATAAATAGAGAATATATAGAAAATAAAATACTTTTGGTTAATATTGGTTTATAATTTTTGTTCATTCCAACTTTTTTTGTTTTTTACGGAAATAAAAGTACACTTTTGCACGTTAAATCCAAGATATTATCTTAAATTAGCGGATTAATACCTTTATGAGGTTATTTTTATTCTACCGAATATGAAAAAATATTTACTATTACCTGTATTTTTAGTGCTTACACAGCTAAACTTACTAAAGGCACAAAACCTGTTTAATGCACCGGATACCGTTTGCGTTTTTCAACCGGTGCAACTTACCAGTAATTTATTAAACCAAAATTCTTATTACTGGGGTTTTTGTTCCGGTTATCTAATGAACACTCCTACCGGTTCTAATTTAGGTAATGGTTTCGGCTTTCATAGTCCGGGAGCTATTGATGTGGCAAAAGATGTAGCCACAGGCAATTATTTTGGTTTTGTTCTTAATTCTGAAACAACAGAATTATTACGTCTTAATTATGGCAACAGTTTAAATAATATACCTACGGTTACAAATTTCGGTAATCTTACGAATGGTTTACCCGTTAATCCTACTTCTATATTTATGCTTAGAGATACGTTTAGTGGTAATTGGTATTTATTTGTTTCCGGTGGTTACACACAAGCTACATCGCAACTGGCGCGTATAGATTTTGGACCAACACTTTCTAATCCAACTCCTAATATTGCTAATTTCGGCAATTTATGGAATAAATTAAATGGGCCTAAAGGATTGTTTGTAGCTCAAGATGCTAACAATAAATGGTATGGTTATTTGGTAAATCATAATACTAATGAGTTGATTCGTTTAGAGTTTTCCTTTAATGTATCAAATACCCCATTAGCGTATAATATGGGTAATCCATCTAATACCCTTAATAACCCAACAGACCTTGCTGCTATTTACGATGCCAATAACTGGTATTTTTTTGTTACCAACCAACGTTCTAATTCAGTTGTGCGTGTAAATATCGGCAGTAATCTTTATCCTGCGGTTGCTTCAATTGTAGGTACAGATTTAGGTAATTTCAATTTCAGAATTAATCAACCGTCTTCTATTGCTTTAACTAAAGAATGCGGTGGTTTATATGCGTATATTACAGATAGCACTACTAATCAATTGATTGCAATTGAAATGCCCGCTGCAATAGGGCCTTATACCGGTATAGATTACGGCTTAATAGGTTCTATGAATTTACCTTCCGGAATTTCAAGTATTATAAGAGACCACGATAATTTATTTGCTTTTGTATGTAATGCAGGCGATTCTACGTTAACAAAAATAGAAATTGAACAGTGCCATAATTCTTCTATCCCTTCTTATACAGAGGTAAATCCGCCTGCTTATTTCTACGATTCTCCCGCTGTTTATAATATATATTATGTTATAAATGAAGGTATGCCAAATATGCAAGTTCAGTGTAAGTCTATAACAGTATTGCCTATTCCACCCATTATTATTAACACCCATTTTAGTATGTGCCAAGGTGATACCAGCCATATCTATGCTATCTCTACTTTTGCTGATTCCATACGCTGGACAAGTACCTATAATATTGATACTACCTTCTTAGCCCAAGATTCGGTTAAAGTATGGCCACAATATACTAGCGATTATAAAGTAATACTTTATTATCCTTACGGTTGTGTTGTAGATACTTATGTACATGTAAACATTACAAATATTACTGCTGATGCCGGTTTTGACCGTACTATTGCCGATGGTTCTACTACAGTATTAGGTGGACCAATCACATCTGAAGGTAATTTTTCATACAATTGGCATCCGTATCAGTTTTTGAGCGATAGTACCGTACCTAATCCGTATGCAACACCACCTTACGATTTCACTTATTATCTTACTGTTACAGAACTAAACGATGGCTTGCAATGTAAAAAGACCGATACTGTAGTGGTACATTTACATTGTGGTGATTTTGAAGTGCCTAATGCGTTTGCACCGAGCAGTAATAATCCCGGTACTTCTAAATTCGGGATACTAAATAGTGAGCTTTCCAGGTTAGCTTATTTTAGAATATACGACCGTTGGGGAGTAGAAGTATTCGAGACCAACGACCCATTGCAATGGTGGGACGGAACCTATAATGGTCAGGCATGCCCGGTTGGTGTTTATGTATGGTATGCTGACGGGTTCTGTGGTAATGGCAAGCGTGTTAAGAAACAAGGAAATGTTACGTTGCTGCGATAGGTAAATCTAAATAACTTATTTAGTTTACTATTGCCTTGCTTTTACAGGATTGTAATCTTGAGTTATGTTGAAGTACAGAGGCGAAAGAGTTAGGTGGTGGGATAGGGCATGAAGTCGCCATTTTGGAGGTGTGTATTGTCGGGATTGGTGTTGTAGTTGTCGATTGAGTCGAGATATATTTCGTCTGCGTTGATTGGTTTTGGTGGTAGCAGGTAGCCATTTTCGGTGAAGTTTGGAGGCATGAGATTACCTATGCTATTTTTAACTTCTTTAGAGAAGTGTTTATTAATATATGGAATAATTTGGTTGGCAAGATTTTTATCTTTTAGTTTTACTGCATCAACAAAATGTGCGAATGTCTCCATGTTTTAGTTAATTGTACTGCGATTTTTTAGTTTATCTATTGTGAGTACCAGTTTGTGGAGTGTATCTACATCGGTCTTTGAGAGAGGGGTGGGGTCGCGTTGTATATATGAAATCTACTGTTTGTCTTAAAGGCTATTTGCAAACTTTTTATAAAATCATGAACGAAAGATAAAATATGAAACAATTTTCTATATAAAAAAATAAATATAAAAAAACAAGAACACAAATTAAAAAATAGTTATCTTGCTGATACTTACATTTGCATAAAAAATAGTACTCATTAATTTTTCAATATTTACGTGAAGCATTTTCAAGCTATAGTAGTTATTTCATTTTTTTTATGCATTCCTTGGTTAGCCTCTGCCCAGCTACAGGGACGTAAGAGAATTGATTCGCTTGTAAAGGTATTACCCGAACTTAGAGATGACAAAACCAAGGCGTTGGTTTTATATGCTTTGTCTTATAATTTCAAATCTATTAATCCTGATGAGGGCATAAGGTACGGCTTGGAATGTCTTGACCTGTCGCAAAGACTAAAGCTTGATCTGTTAATAGGGAATGCCAATAATTCCTTAGGCATCAATTATGAAGAAAAAGCAGATTTCCCAAAAGCCTTGGAGTATCTGTTTCTTGCGTTACAACAGTTTGAGAAATACGACCTTAAGCTGGAATATACCGGTACTGTATTGAGTAATATCGGTACTATCTATTTAAACCAGGCGAATTATGATAAGGCATTGGAATATTTTTTAAAAGCAGTCCCGATTTATGAAAAGACCGGTAAAAAGCAAGGCCTTGCCAATACATTCAACGGAATAGGAACGGTGTATGCCTATCAAAAAAACTATACCAATTCGTTAGACTATTATACGAAAGCAATCACTATTAATGAAGAGCTTAGCAATTCGCACGCAGTAGCCGAAATATTTGGTAATCTGGGAGATAATTTCAAAGACCAAAATAATTATTCGCAAGCCTTATCCTATTATAGCAGGGCCATGAATATTGATGAGTTATTTAGGGACAGAGATGGTATTGCAACCAATATAGGCAGTATGGGTAAGTGCTATCTGGCAATTGCAAAAGATACCACACATAAAATTGAGGCAGACACATTGATTTCTTCCGACAAACAAACAAATATTAATAAAGCAATCAGTGATTTGAGTGAGGGTCTAAAATTAAGTCATGATATGGCTGATATTACCAACCTTATCGACTTTAGTTTTTCGCTTGCCGATGCTTATCAATTAACAGGTAATTCGGCAAAGGCATACGAGAACCTCAAACTATACACGACTCTTAAAGATTCAGTTTTTTCGGCATCAAACAGTCAGAAAATTGCCAATCTGGAGTCGAAAAGAGAAAAGGAGCTGAAACAGAAAATTGATGTTTTACAGAAAAAACAGCAAAGAATAAAAACCCTGACAATAATAGCCGGCTTCGTTGTTCTGTTTATTATTATCTATTTTATTTACAGGAATTACAGAATACAGAAAAGGTCGAATAAATTATTGGCTATTGAAAAACAAAAATCGGATGACCTATTACTGAATATCCTGCCGGCAGAGGTTGCCGAAGAACTCAAAGAAACCGGCAGTACAGAAGCAAAATATTTTGATAATGTGACTGTGTTGTTTACAGATTTTGTAGGTTTTACCAAGGTGGCAAGTGCGATGAACCCGCAGCAATTGGTTGCCGAATTACATACTTGCTTTAAGGCGTTTGATGAAATTATAGCAAAATACAATATAGAAAAAATTAAAACTATTGGCGATGCATATATGGCAATTTCAGGCTTACCGCTTGCCAACCCAAACCATGCATTGGATATAGTATGTGCAGCTATTGACATTAAAAGGTTTATTTACGGACGCAGACAACAATTGTGTGAACTATCTTTCGATATTCGTATCGGAATTCACTCAGGTAATGTAGTGGCAGGTATTGTTGGTGTAAAAAAATTCGCCTACGACATTTGGGGCGATACAGTTAACACAGCAGCCCGAATGGAACAAAGCAGCCATCCGGGGAAGATCAACATTTCGGATGCTACTTACCTGCTCGTAAAACACAAAATTGAGTGCGTGTATCGTGGTGAAATTGAAGCAAAAAACAAAGGAATGCTCAAAATGTACTTTGTTGTGGCTTAAACCTCATATACTTATTCTAATCTCCTTAGAAAGCACTTACTTACAGCATTGAATAATGCCGGTTTTCCTTCAAAATTTCAAAAACCCGATTTTTTTCTGAAAATTGATTTATATCCTATTTTGTGCACAAATTTTTCTTACATTTACGACAAATTCATTTTATGAAAAAAAATCAACTATTTTTCATTTGCTTTTTTATTCTAAGCTGTTTTATCAATATTTCTAAGGCCCAAACCCCTTCTATTTTTACCATTGCCGGTAATGGTGTCTATGCCTTTAGCGGCGACGGCGGGCCGGCAACCAATGCACAACTGGATTTTCCGCAGGGATTAGCTTTCGATTCAATTGGCAATTTGTTTATTACGGAATATCACAATAACAGGGTTAGAAAAGTAAATACTTCAGGCATTATTACCACATTTGCCGGCAATGGGATTGGTGCATTTTCGGGCGATGGCGCAGCTGCTACTTTAGCTTGTTTAAATGACCCCCAGGATATCGCTATTGATCATAGCGGCAATATTTATTTAACTGATCTATTTAACCGACGAATCAGAAAAATCAATACAACAGGCATAATAACCACAATTGCAGGAACTGGAACAGTTGGTTCTACCGGCGACGGCGGTCAGGCAACTGCTGCGGACATAACCCCCGAAGGAATTGCTGTTGACTTTCACGGCAATATATATTTCCCCGGAGGATCGGGTGGTAATTCAGTAAGAAAAATCAATACATCAAACATAATTAGCACTATTGCGGGAACATTTAGTACGTCTGGTTACAGTGGAGATGGGTCGCCCGCGACAGCAGCAATGCTTTTTTCGCCCATGGGTGCCGTTTGCGATAAAAAAGGGAATTTATACATTGCGGATTATGAGAATAATTGCATCAGGAAAATAGATACTTTCGGTATCATTCATACATTTGCGGGCAACGGTACCTCCGGTTTTTATGGCGATGGTGGCCCCGCTACCAATGCAAACTTAAACTTGCCTAAAAATGTAACGGTTGATAAAGCAGGGAATATCTACATTAACGACTACGGGAATGAGCGGATCAGAAAAGTAGATACTTTTGGCATCATTTCTACGATAGCGGGTAACGGGGTCATTGGTTATTCTCCTGACGGTGTTGCCGCTACGGCTGCCTCAATTGGGCAGTCAGGAGGATTGGCTTGCGATTCAACAGGAAATATATATTTTTCGGATTATTATAATAATCTGGTTCGGAAAATCAGCACAACAGGCATATTGAGCACTCTTGTGGGTAACAGCCATATCAGGTATAGTGGCGACCACGGGCCTGCCACCAATGCAGAGTTAAACAATTCGGCAGGTGTGGCCTTGGATGCATTAGGGAATATATATATTGCTGATGGCGGCAACTCGTGTTTGCGCAAAGTAAGTACTACAAGCGATACAATAAATACAATTGCAGGCAGCCCAACCGTTTCCGGTTTTGCAGGAGATGGCGGGCCTGCGTCCGCTGCAAAAATGGCCAACCCGATCAATATTGCGATAAGCCCGACAGGTGATATAGTATTTTGCGATTCAGGCAATTCCT
Organism: uncultured Bacteroidota bacterium; assembly: GCA_903916555.1. Classification (GTDB taxonomy): domain Bacteria; phylum Bacteroidota; class Bacteroidia; order Chitinophagales; family Chitinophagaceae; genus CAIYTT01. The sequence continues at coordinate 8,845 of CAIWXG010000214.1, read as the reverse complement.
GCCTGCGAAAAGTAAGCACAACCAGCGATACCATCAATACAATTGCCGGTAGCCAGGTTCTGGGGGCAGGTTTTAGCGGAGATGGCGGCCCCGCCACGGCTGCGCAAATAAGCAATACTGCCAGTTTTTGTTTTGATGCGAGCGGGAATATTTACATTGCTGATGGAGGCAATTCATGCATCCGTAAAGTAAATCGCTCAACAGGTATCATAAGTACAATTATTGGCACACCTACTGTTTCAGGCTTTAGTGGTGATGGCGGGCCGGCATCGGTAGCTCACCTAAACAACCCGACAGCAATTGCAATTGATGCCACGGGCAATATTTATTTTACAGATGGTGGCAACAATTGTTTAAGAAAAGTAAGCACTACAAGCGATACAATCAATACGATAGCCGGTACACCCACAGTTTCAGGTTTTTCCGGAGATGGGGGTGCAGCCTTATCCGCGCAATTTAATAACCCTTCCGGAATTGCAATAACAAGTAGCGGAAAGATATTTATAAGTGATAAAGGTAATAATAGAATGAGAGTAATAACAACAACCGGCATCATCAAAACGGTTGCAGGTCAAGATACTGCAGGTTTTAACGGAGATGGGCTATGTTCCGGTGTAGAACTCAACCAACCACAGGGGGTTTGTCTGGATGCTTATTATAATTGCTATATAGCAGATAGATTCAATAACAGAATCCGTTATATCAGTTATAATGTTTTTGCGGAGATGCTGGACAAACCACTTAGCGAAATGATTATTAGTCCTAACCCTTCTTCCGGTCATTTTAATGTTACAATAAATGCGGTTGATAAAAACGAATTTAAAATAGTTATTACTAACATTTTAGGTGAAAAAATTAAAGAGTTCGCAACAAATGCCAACCAAACAATTGATGTGGAACTAAATGTAGCTGCAGGTATTTATTTAATTAATGCAATTAGTAATAATGGCATTTTGAGTGGGAAGTTGATTGTTACAAATAAATAATTAGTAGTATTAGTAGCTTATATTAGTGCTAGAAGCTTTATAAGTATGGGTATAGATGTTTATCCTCAACGTCCATGTTCCTTTTTAGCGGTTGATTTGGCTGTTTTTTGTTGTTGGACAAGGTGTTGAGGGTCTGTTATTTATGTGCGATTTTTGTCTGAACCTTGATATACATGATTTGCTTGAATTTCTTGATGCTCGTGGTTTTGAGACTGCTTGCTTGGTTGGTCTGGGGTCTGTTTTATGGCGATACAATTGCATTAATATAGCATTAACGATGCGAACGCGAACGAATTAAATTCTTATATTGCATAAATAAATTTTGGAATTTTTATTCTGAAAATCTGTAACTTTGATATTTAAAGTTAATTTTATTTTATGTACTACACTATTGAAATAGAATTAGAGACAGATGGACGTTGGATTGCTGAAGTAATTAATTTACCCGGTGTAATGACTTATGGAACAACACGTGAAGAAGCTATTGCAAAAGCTCAAGCACTTGCTTTGCGAGTTGAGGCTGATAAGTTGGAACAAGGTGAAAGAGCTTTTTTTGAAACAGGCATCTTTTTTAAAGCTGCATGAATAGCTTCCCATCCACAAAGGCAAAACGTGTTCTTGCAGCTTTGATACGAACGGGTTGGATAATTAAAAGACAAAATGGTTCTCATCGTATAATGTCTAAATCCGGATTACCTGATTATGTATTTGCATTCCATGATAATGAAGATATTGGACCCAAAATGCTTGCAAGAGTTTCTAAAAATACCGGTTTAAGAATAGAAGATTTATAAGTTTTGTAATGACAAAATTAGATGTATAGCAGTTGTTACAAATGCCCTATAATTGCATCAACGATGCAAACGTGGGCAAGTGGAGGGTAAAATGCAAGCAAAATCGTGTATAGAAATTAAATATAAACAGATGTGATATAGCAAATCTAATGCACCTACACAAAAAGCCCAATCCTTATTGTTTAGCTGTGCCACACCTTTGAGGTGTGGCACAGCTTCTATTATTTTGTCTGAACCTTGATATACCTGATTGGCTTGAATTTCTTGATGCTCGTGGTTTTGAGGCTGATTGCTGGGGTTATCAGTGAGGTATTCATATAGGTTTATTTATATTTATAGCCTTGATTTAGCTTTGTCAAGGTAAATACCGTCATAGACGGAGTTTATTGGAGTTCAAGATGCCCTACGGAACATCTTGAACAACGGGGAGGTGGTAAAGGTAATAGAGGAGCGCGGGCAGTTTTAAAGCAGCCCAACCATTTGACAAATCCAAAAAAAGTTGTCAAATGGTTGGGCTGTATGGATTTGTAACTATTTAATATTACATAATAATCATTTACCTTTTTACTATTTTCTGAGTAAAAACATCGATACTATTACCAATGGTTAAGAAATAAATTCCTGTTGATAAATCAGCAATATTTATAGTTGCACTGTTTACTCCTGCCGACAATTCATTTGTACTGCCGTTATAAACAATTTTTCCGTTTATGTCTGTAATACAAATCTTTAATTTACCTGCTTGATTTAGGTAATACTGAAGTGTTATTTCGTTTGTAGCAGGATTAGGGAAACAAGAAAATACAACCATACCTGCATTATTTATATTCTGCACATAAGAAGGATAAAATGATACTAATGGCGGATTACCTGTATTAGGACCTAATGGAGTTGTGCCTATACGTAAATGTCTTTCATTGTCTAAATTTATCCATTGTGCATCGTCGCTGCTTGTAAAGGTTGTTGATGAAATACCGCTTACATGTATATAATCGCCTTGAGCACGGGTTTTGTTAACATCAAATAAAAGGTAGCCGCGTTTTGTAAAGTCTATGTATTTAAACCAAGGGTCTGCAGCCATAATAGCACCTGATGATGCAGGAACATTAGCAGAAGAAGTGATACTTGAACCTATAAACTCGGTAGCAATAGAGCCTGCTCCGGTTGATGAAACATAAGTAGAATCCGGGTGTGGCAGGTCGTTTGCCCAAGAGCTATGAATATCGCCCGATAAAAAGACAACATCTTTTATATTGTTTTGTGCAATATAATCATATACACGTTTTCTTTCTGCCGGATAACCGTCCCATTGGTCTCCATTTAACACTTCGTTTGTTACTAAAATATTCATAGTAAGTGGTGCTACCATTACCTGATTGCCAATTATTCTCCATTTTACGGTAGTGTCGCTTAATTGATTTTCTAACCAAGACAATTGAACCGGACCAATCATATTGCGGCTTGTGTTATTCATATAAGCGTTACTTGTAGGTATTAAGGAGCTTAAAGAAGAGTCTCTACCTTCTAAACGGGTATCTAACATTATTAAATTCATTAAATTACCCCATTTAAAATTTCTATGTATCATAGAGTCATTACCTGCAGCAACTGCTCTTATGGGCATCCACTCAAAATAAGCATGCTGAGATGCATGTTTTCTTGTAAACCAATTGCCTTGTGTTGAAGAATTATGATTTTGTGCACCACTGTTCCATGAGTTATTTGCAGATTCATGGTCGTCCCAAATTGAAATCATTGGGTATTGTTGCATCATTTCCATTAAATCGTGGTCGAGCCTATATTGCGAATGCCATAAGCGATAGTCTGCTAACATATAGGCGTCTCTTGTTAAAGGGTGAAACCGGCTTGTGTCTGTACCTGCATCGCTGCCACCGGCAAGATATTCATAATACCAATCGCCAAGGTGCATAATGGCATCTATATCATTGCGATGAGCAATGTCGTGATACGCATTAAAATAACCGGTTTGGAAATCAGAACATGAAAATACTGCAAATCTTAAGCTATCCGCATTTCCGGTAGGTAAGGTTCTTGTTCTGCCTGCAATAGAATAGCTTGAGCCCGATTTGAAACGATAATAATACCATGTATTTTGGTTTAAGCCGGTTACGTCAACTTTAACGGTATAGTCTAAAGATGAATCGGTTGTTACAGTGCCTGAATTTACAACATGTGTAAACAGCGTATCAGTAGCCATTTGCCAATTAACAGTAATTGAGCCAAATATTACCGGTGTTACCCTTGTCCAAATAATTACCCTGTCTGAAAGTGGGTCGCCGGAAGCTACACCATGGTAAAACGGTGCGAAAGAACTGATAATGGCCGGCCTTGGTGGCATTGGCGGCAATTGTGCAAATGCACTACAATACGTAATTGTAAGAAGCAAAATAAATAAAGATGTTCTCATAAATTAGTTTTTTTAATTTTATCTGTAAAACTAATTTATTAAAATTCATTTCATATTACCATAGTATTAATATTACATTAAGTATAGATGAAGACAATAATGTCAAATATGTGTTATTCAATTATCGTCCGACAGTAATTCCGGTCTTCTTTCTTTTGTACGTTCTATAGATTTTTCATATCTCCACTCATCAATTATTTTTGGGTCTCCGCACATTAATTGTTCAGGTACTTTATTGCCACGCCAATCTGCCGGTCTTGTATAAACAGGTGGTGCAAGTAAGCCATCTTGAAAAGAATCGAAAAGTGCAGATGTTTCATCATTTAAAACACCGGGAATGAGTCTGCCAACAGCATCTACTACAACTGCCGCTGCCAATTCGCCACCGCTTAGCACATAATTACCTATTGATATTTCTTTTGTAATAAATTTTTCTCTTATTCGTTCATCTATGCCTTTATAATGCCCGCAAATTATCATTACATTTTCCTTTAAAGATAAATCATTAGCCGCTTTCTGGTCAAACAGATTACCGTCAGGAGTCATAAATATAATATCTGTATAAATGCGTTCGTTTTGCAATTTTTCAATAATTATAGCCAATGGTTCTGCCATCATTACCATGCCTGCCCCACCACCAAACTGATAATCATCTACTTGTGCTTGTTTGTAAGGGGTATAATCTCTTACGTTATGGGTGTATATTTCAAGCAATCCTTTTGCTTTTGCTCTCTTTAATATAGAATGTCCAAAAGGGCTTTCCAGTAATTCGGGTAAAACGGTAATAATATCTATTCGCATTATTTATATTTACTATTTATACATAACAAAGTTACAATAATAAGCACATAACACAATAAAAGCCTTAACTTTAAACCTTAAATTATTTTATGAAACGGTGCTTTTGTTTGTTGGTAGTTTTATTTATAATGCATTTTTGCAATGCGAATACTATTGACGAAAAACTGGGGAAAACACTTGCATGGCATTTCGCTATTCTAAAAAATATTTCTATTGACAGTAATGATATTTATTTGGTATATAAAAGCAGTGTCTTTAATGATAAAAGCAGTGTAACAGCATACTACATATATAATTACGACACCAAAGGATATGTAATTATATCGGGCATGGATAATACGATACCTGTGCTTGCCTACTCTACTGAATCTATTTTTGATACAACAGCAATACCTGTTAATATAAAAAACTATTTAGATGACTATACGAATCAGATTGAATATATAATAGAAAACAAGTTAACTGAAGATACAACAAACAAGCAGCTTTGGAACGACTTAATTAATAATAGAACAAAAAATAAGTTTAGCAGAACAACCACTGTATCGCCTTTACTAAAAACAACCTGGAGCCAAGCCCCCTATTATAATTATTTATGCCCTTTAGATACCGTAAGCGGTAAACATGCAGTAACAGGGTGTGTAGCTACTGTAATGGCACAAATAATGAAATACTGGAACTGGCCTGCAATAGGTATAGGTTCGCATAGCTATACCCCGCAAGGTTATGGGGAGCAAATGGTTGATTTCAGCAAAAATGTTTATGCATGGTCTGCAATGCCAAATGCATTAAATTATAATGGTGTTGCAGTAGCCACGCTTATGTATAATGCAGGGGTAGCTGTAAATATGCAATATGGCACAAAAGCAAGCAATAGCTATGTTATGAGTGCCAATTGCCCTATTAAATACAATGCGCAATATGCATTAAATTATTATTTTGCTTATTTACCAAGTATGACCGGATTATACAGAACAAATTATAATGACAAACAATGGATTGCTATAATAGAAAAAGAATTATATGCAAATAGACCTCTCATATATGACGGTGATAATGACACAGAAGGACACTCGTTTATTGCCGATGGTTTTGATAATAACGATTATATTCATTTTAACTGGGGCTGGGGCGGTAACTATAACGGCTATTTTTCTATAAATAATTTAGTACCCGGCGGCATAAATCTTACGCAACATCATCAAATATTAGTTGGAATTCAGCCGGATACTTTGCGAACATTGGTATTGGCAGATACAATCATTTCAACCCAAACTGCTTATCAATCAGAACCATTTACTATTACAACAAAAGTAATTAATATAACTAAAGTACTATTTAAAGGTTCTTTTCAGGCAGTGTTAACCAGTGATGATTACCCGGGCTTGATGGCAACCCAAATAATTGATACTCCAACTATTGCTTTTGGCGATAGTGCAATTTTAAACTTTTCATTTCCGGGAATGTTACCGGGAAAATATACTGTTACTATCAATTTTTCAATTGATGGCATAACTTACAAACCTGTAGGTAATACCCCACAGTATAGAAATAATGCACTTTTTACAATTTGGGGAAATCCTAATTTAAATTATTCAACAGTGTTTCCTAATCCGGCAAACAAATATGTGTATGTAGATTTAAACAATACAAAAGCAAGTGCATATAGTTTAATAGATGCTATGGGCAAAGAAATTGCTACATCTTCTATTGATACAAACGAACCGATAGTTGCCATACCGCTTTCCGAACTTAGCCGTGGTATGTATTTAATAAAAATTATTAAAAATGATGGTATAGAAGTAAAAAAGTTTATTCTGGCTTGGTGAATTGGTATTATGTTTTTAATTTGTAATATTAAAAATGAAAATACTTACATAGTTTACTTTTGTAGCTAAAAGTAAACTACATGATTATACTGGAAAAATATAAATCCGGAATTTCCCAACAAGTTTTAGGATATAAGTACTACATGCCAAAAAAAATTAATGAACAATGACAATAGCATGAGACGCAATTAAATACTCTTTTGGAAAAAGCATCTATTGAATCAGGAGAATTGAATGCTGAATCTAAAATAGAAACTCCCTTGCTAGTTGGGTCTATAGTTGAGTGAAACAACAAACCTGGTTTCGACATTTATATAATAATCAAAAGTACAAATCTCCATCTTTCAATTATCAATAAACTTGCCTTACACTTTTGATTTATCAAACTATACCAAAATTTCTTGAATCATGCATAACTGAGGTTACAAAAACTAAATCAATACTGCTGTCTATATAGAAAAATATACCAAAAGGAAATTTTTCTATATTAGCTTTTCTGTTTTGTGCAAACCTAATAGCATAAGATGTTGGGTTTATAGCTATTTTCAGTAATGTATTTTTAATGTCTTCGTTAAATCTATTACCTAATCCAACTTGCTGCATATCATACCAATCTTTTGCTACTTTAATATCATTTTTAGCTGCGATTAACAAAACCAACTTATATTTCTTCATTGTTGGTCATTTCAAGCTCTTTTAAAAAATCTTCTATTCCAATTACTTGTTCCGGATGTTGCTGAACTAATATCATTCGCTTATTAATAATTTCTTTTTGCCACTGTGGCAAATCACTATTCATCTCATCCTTAATATCAGGATGGGCATCTACTATTCTGTTCCAATCTGTAATAGATATTAGTACAGCAGTTTTTTCTCCCGAATTATCTGAAACAAATTGTATTGACATATAATTAATTTTTTGTTTTAAAATTACGATAGCATTATACACAACTATTTTTGATAAGTATTGTATAATACAAAAATAGAATAAATAGTTCGTTTAACCAAAATAGCAGGATTTATTCAGCAATCAAAGTTCAGACTTCACTATTTGCCTTACTGTTCTCAAACCTTTTTCGTCAGTAATACATACTAAATAAACCCCTGCTTTTAGGTAGGCAAAATCGACATCTATATTTTCGGTGTTTATTAAAATAATATACAGCCTCCTAAATTTGCTACTAAATTTGCTGCATCCGGCAAATAATAATTAGTATTTAATAAATAACCAATGGAGAATAAAGACGTATGCTGTATACAACGGTTTCGCAATTATACTAAAGCACTTTCGCAGTTGCAAAAATTTATTGACAAAGACAAAGACCTAAATGAATTGGAAAAGCAAGGTATGATAAAAGCATTTGAATATACCCCCGAATTGGCATGGTATTGAAGTAAAAAAGTTTCTTGTTGCTTGGTGATATGGATAAGTATTTTTCATTTGTATGAAAAAGAGATGCTTTCTTAGTTTCGGTATGTAAACTATCATTGTACAAACAAAAAATTAGTTTTATGGCTAAACAAAGAATTCTTACAAGAAATGCTTATTTAGCATTTTTGGCTGCCATTTGTTTATTGATAATGGTATCGGTTGGATAGGGAAGATGTATAATTGGGAAGTAGGAAGAGTGATTGTACTTGCCGGAATTGCATTAAGTGTGATTGGACGAATTTTTATGCCAAAGAATTTAGTGAATAACAATCCTTAAAATACTCCTTCTATTGCATGGTGGTATATGCAATAGAAAATAACACCTAAACGCTTTCTAAAAAGTACAATGCAAGGTTTTGGAAAATGTTCTCACTTTTTCTCAAACCAAATGTTGAGCTTTTACATTTTGTAAAATTTATTATTAGACTTTATGTAATACTATTACTCAATATATATTAGTCCAAAAAATATTTGAAATAATATACTCAAACCCACATATACTTACAATATTTTCATTTGTTAGTTTGCCAACTTGATTTTTAATAAATTCACTTACTTCATTAATAGATTTGTGT
>CAIWXG010000213.1 GCA_903916555.1 uncultured Bacteroidota bacterium | reverse complement strand
TAAATAAAAACCGTTCTGCGAACGTATTCAAAGAACTGAGGTTAAATGAAAAGGTATATCGCTAAGGATTTCATTACTTTCATTTAGCTTTGTCAAGTAAATGCCTTCATAGAAGGAGTTTATTCTCACTTCCGGATTCCCAGCGGAAAATCCGGATGAACGAGTATTCTCTAAAACATAACATACACTATTTTTGCTTTCATTTAGCTTTGTGAAATGACGAATGAACTTTTTAATGAAGAATTTAAAGGTATTTTGGTTCACCTTAAATCCTATCTGTTAAGGATTACTATTAGCATACAAGATACGGAAGATATTGTACACGATACCTATATCAAGGCATTAGACAAACTGAATACATTCAGGGGCGAATCGTCTTTAAAAACTTGGTTGTTTACAATTGCATCCAATCTTGCAAAAGATAATTTAAGAGCACAAAAAAGATGGGTAGAAAATGCTACTGATATTTGCAAACAAGAGGCAATTACCAATCAAGATTTCTTTCAAGAATCAATGCATATTAGAACTACGTCCACACAAGGGGCAATTGAAATTAAAGAACATATTGCTTTTTGTTTTACTTGCATTTCTAAATCTTTACCGTTAGAGCAACAATTATGTTTGTTTTTAAAAGAAATTTATGAATTTAAAATTGCTGAAATCAGCACTATTCTTTGCATTACCGAAGCTATGGTTAAATATTATTTGCATACAAGTAGAGAAAAAATGATAACTATATTTGATGGCAGATGTGCTATAATTAATAAAGAAGGTGTATGCCACCAATGTACTGAATTAAATGGCATCTATAATCCAAATCAAAAGTTTCAAGAAGAGGTTGTAAAAATAGAGATGGCAAGAGATGCAGAAAATGCAGACAAAGAACATCTTTTTGACCTAAGAATGAAAATAGTAATGGGTATAGACCCCTTCGAGTCAGGTGCAGCAGCTTTACAACTACATCATTTAGAACACAATAGACTTGTTATGGAAAAACATTCCTAATTTTTTCTGTTTTTGCCTATCCTTTTTATCTGCTAAAACGTCAAAGTATAAAGCGTATAAATGAAACGTTTAGTATTAATTTTAAACATTATAACAATAGCAGCTACAACAATGGCACAAACAGGAAAAGCAACCACAGAAAAAAAGACATTTAGCCGCACTACATCTGTAAGCACAGATATTAAGGCAGAGCCGGAAATAATATGGCAACTATTAACGAACGCACCCGATTACCCCAGATGGAATACAACTGTTATATCTATTGAAGGTAAAATTGCTGAAGGGGAACGTATTAAATTGAAATCAACTTTGGCTCCTAACAGAACTTTTAAGCTAAAAGTAAAAGAAATTGAACCGCTAAAAAGCTTTAAATGGGGCGATGGACAAGGAACTAGGGTTTATACATTAGTAAAAAATGGTAACATAACTACCTTTACAATGAATGAAAAAATAGGTGGTTTTATGTTTCCTATGTATGTAAAATATATACCTTCATTCGACCAATCATTTGAACATTTTGCTGCTGACTTAAAAAAAGAAGCAGAATCAATTCAAAATAAAAATTAAATATTTTAAACAAAAAATATACAAAAATGAAAATAGTAAAAGTTACTTATACCACAAAGGCTGAATATGCCGAAAAGAACAAGGCTAATATAAATGCCGTAATGCAAGAGTTACATGAAATGAATCATCATGGTTTAAATTATCACGTATGTGTTTGTGCGGATGGTAAATCGTTTATTCATACCGCCTTTTTTAAAACAGATGAAGACAATAAAATTTTATTAGAACTTAAAACATTCAAACACTTTCAAGAGCAATTAAAAGCTAGTGGTTTAGAAATTGTACCGCAACAAGAGTTCTTAACTTTAGTTGGGTCTTCAAACGATATATTTAATTCACATGCTTAAAATGTAATCTAAAATACAAAAGAATATACATAAATAAAGAATTCTTTATTTATGTGTATTCTTTTGTAAAAACTAAATATTACCTTAAATGAGAACGTAACATCCAGCTCATCTTTTCATGTTGTTCCATAATTCCGGTTATATAATCACTTGTGCCTAAGTCATTTAGATTATTTGCAAAAGCGCTTCTATTTTCGCGTAAAAATAGATTTATGTGTTCAGGGTCTAATATAAAATTAGTTTATCAATTTCATTAAATTGACCTTCAAAAATACAAAAGCATTGCATAAAAGTCTTTGTCTTCCACATACCAATGTGCATTAATTATTTTTGTAATAATAATGTGCTATAATTGCATTGCAATATGTTTGCATATCCAATTTTTCGTTTCCGGTCCTTCCGAAAATAATAAGTCAAGAATACTTAAATTGGGTTGAAAACCAATTCTGTCATCAAAAGATTGAAAATAAGGAGGGAAATTTTCATTTGCTTCCTGCCAGTCGTATTTTTTATTTCTCAAATCAATTGTTCCAAATGGGTATTCTTTTTGAAAAGTGCTTGTTTCTGAAATAGTTGTCTTAATTTTCATACATTTTTTAATAAAGTTGAATGTTGCAAAATTAAAATCCGTAAGATATATATATTCTTTCTCAAATAACTGTTTTAATTCCGGTTCATAATAATCAAAATAAGGTGTTCTTTTATAGCATGCAATAAGTGTACGCCAATGTTTTATTTGCCATTTCTCTTCATTATAAATCTTTACCTCTGCCATTGGTGTATGTTGATTCCGACCATTTGTAATAGGTATTGATAATTGTATTTTATTATTGGCACCGGCAATACAATATTTATTTCTAAAAGACATTTTTTGAAAATTCTCCATTTTATCAAACATCAATACATCTGCTTTTATAGCATAAGACCACCATATAATATTTGGGAACGGGCAATAAGGTGTTACAATTTCCTTCATTTTTAAATATATAAATATATAAATCAATTATTTTTTAATTAAAATAGACTAAAAACAAACATAATATGTATTTTAACCATTCAGTATTCATTTTTTACGGTAATTTGCAAAAAATAATAAAAATGTTTCAAAGACTTTATGTCTGTTTTGCTTTAGTTTTAGCAAGTTTAAATGTGTTTGGTATTACTGCTACGGTTTCTAATATTGTTTTTTATATACCCGACTCAACTAACGCTAATAAATTAGTACCCTATATAGAAACTAATTGGGAAATTTTTTCAAATTCGGTACACTACATTACAAATATTGATAAAAAAATAATTTCGCAAGTAAAAACAGATATTTATTACCTAAAAGATACAAATGTAATAATTGAAGACCATTTTATTGCTCAATCTGTACCAAGGGCTACTGTTTTTGAAATACAAACACATAGAATGATTGACCAAAGAAGATATTTTATAACTACAGGCAAATACAAGTTGAAGTTTGTATTAACCGATATGAATGATACTAGTAATAAGTGTACTGTAATTGATAGCTTTAGTGTATTGCCAGCACCCGAAAAAAACATATTCTTTAGTGATATTGAGCTTATAGATACTGCAATACCTAATAAAGTAGGCTCCATTTATACTAAATACTTTTATGACCAAATCCCTCTTTGCACCAATTTTTTAGATACAAAACAAAGAAAATTAAACTTTTTTACCGAAATTAATTACTTAGGTACGCTTACTTCAAAAGATTACCCATTATATCAAAATGTATTTATTTCCAAAGGCGAGAGTCAATCTTCTTTTGGTAAATTTATGAAAACAGATACTATAAAAAGTTTTGCATTCCCTTATATTTCCGGTTCTTTTTTGATACCTGCACTAAAATCAGGCAATTATTTTCTTAATATTTCACTCGAAAACAAGTCACATAAAGTGTTGGCTTCCAAGAGTTTATTCTTTCAGAGATTTAATACTAATATAATTAAAGAAGATACTATTGTAAAATCTTTATCTGATACCGGTCTGGAACATTTAAAGGTAATTGATTTAAATAAGACCTTTATTTCAAAATATTCTACCGAACAAGTGATGGCAATTCTAAGAATGTTATTGCCTGTTAGTGATTATAGTGAAACAGAATCAATAAAAGGGTTCCTAAAACAACCGGATGAATTATACATGAGATATTACATATACAATTATTTCGTAGCAATTAACCCGGAATCACCCGGAAAAGCTTGGAAAGAATTCTCGGAAAAAGTAATTGATGTAAATAAGCAATTCAAATCTTTCGGTAAACCCGGTTATGAATCAGACAGAGGTTTTATTTATTTAAGATACGGAGAGCCGTCTGAAATAGTAACTGTAAGCAATGAAAGTGGTGCATTACCTTACGAAATATGGCAATATAACACCTTAACTATGCTTAATAAAATGATGGTTGCAAATTCGGTCTTTCTATTTTATAAAGCTACCGATATGTCCTCCGATTATACTTTATTACATTCTACCGTTGCTGGCGAAGTAGTAAACCCAAGCTGGAGAAATTATTTATATGTAGGTAGTTCCGGGGGTACAAATGTAAATTCAAGAGCAGAGCAATATTTGGGTAACAGATAGTATTATTTACTTTTTTATTATCTCTGTTTTATAGTATTTAATTACATTTTTACTCCACATATCTGTAGCAGGGTCATATATATTACTTGTATCTATTTTGATAATCTCCTCTTTATATTCTTTTATTTCTAAAAACTTATTATCTAAATAGTCAATATACATCCATTTGTCTGTACCTACCCTATCCCATCTGCGTATAATTCTTGTTACAGGTAAATACTGTAAAACTCCATTTTTATCTTTATATTTATGAAATGTATCAGTATAATTTAAGAACATCGAAATATACCGGACTGTTTCAAAATTTGATATGTCATTTGTTATACTATCCCTTTCTTCATAATATTCTATATACTTTAAATTTAAAAATCCATTAGTACAGCTACCATCAGTATGTGGTGAAAGATTTGGATATTCCCGCAAAAAAAAAGGGAATGTGTAAAAATTCAATGTATCTCCTTTCATTTGACAATGAACCCCATATCCTTTTTTGTTTACATAAACTTCATTTCTGTATTGTGCACATAAGTTTAAAATACACATACAAAATACAAATAATAAAAGATATTTTTTTTTCAAAGAAACATAATTTATATATTTTTTATAATAAAATACAAAAAAAACAACTATTCCATTTCTAAAATTAAATCACCGGTATTTACCAATGTACCTGCATTTAATTCAATATGTTTTATTAAACAATCGTAAGGAGCAGTAATAAT
>CAIWXG010000212.1 GCA_903916555.1 uncultured Bacteroidota bacterium | reverse complement strand
TTCATTTTATCAATTTTTTGCAAAGATAGCAGTGTTTGCAGTATTGGTTTAATCTAAAAAATGTGTATGCATAACTTATACAATAAGAACCTTATTTTTTTTTAAACATTTCTGTAACTTTCGTAAAGTTCTGCAAATAGTATATTATTACAAAAAATGTTTAAATAAAAGATTCCTGTTCTTTTATTTATTTTCTGTGTTCTAAATCATTATTTTTGCAGTATGCTACGTAAGCTTTCTATTAAAAATTACGCTATTATAGACAACCTTGTTTTAGAACCCGATGCTAACTTAAACATAGTAACGGGTGAAACAGGTGCAGGTAAAAGTATTATTTTGGGTGCTATTTCTTTAATTTTAGGCGAAAGAGTTGATAATTCTGTCTTAATAAATAAAGAAAAAAAATCTGTTATAGAGGGTTATTTTGATGTAAGTAAAAATTTAATTTTCAAAAAAACGTTAAAAGAGCTCGATTTAGATGAAGACGACCAGTGCATTATTCGTAGAGAAATTGCTGTAAATGGCAAAACACGGGCATTTATAAACGATACGCCTGTAACATTACCTGTACTTAATCAGCTTACTTCTTTCTTGGTAGATTTACACCAACAGTTTGGTCATTTAGAATTAGAAGATAATAATTTTCAGCTCGAAATGTTAGATGCCGTTGCAAACTCTATTGCAATAACAGAAAATTATCGCAAGTTGTTTTATAAATATAAAAAACTAAAACAATCACTAAATGAAACCCTAAAACAACAAGAAAGCTGGCAAAAAGAAGCAGATTATAAGCAATATCTGTATGATGAATTGCAGCAAGCAGCCTTAAAAAATGATGAAATAGAACATTTAGAGCAGCATTTAAAACAATTGAATAATGCTGAACGTATTTTAAGTGTGTTACAAGCCGGTAAAGTTACTTTAAATGAGGGCGAACAACCCCTGTTAAACGAATTGAAACGTATTAATCAACAGCTTTTATCTATAACTGAATTGGTACATTCCATAAAACCGATTCAGCAGCGTATTGAATCGGTTTGGTTAGAATTAAAAGATATTGTCATAGAATTAGACATTGAAGAAAGTAAAGTAACCATAGACCCCGAAGTATTGGAGCAAGTGCAGCAAAGAATGGACATGGGCTATAAGTTGCTTAAAAAGCACAATGCAAAAACGACTAATGATATTTTAAAAATAAAACAACAGCTGGAAGAAGACCTTAGGTCGAGTTTAAATATAAGTGAAGCTATTGAAAGACTGATAAAGGATGAGCAAACAGTATATAATAACTTACTGAGTGAGGGCGAAAAACTATCTTCTTTAAGGAAAAAAGCAGTGCCTCAGTTTGTTAAAAAAATTAATGAATTGCTTATTCTCGTTGGTATGCCTAATGCTAGATTTGACATAAAAATGGAACCAACCACCCCCATAGAAACAGGTATGGATACGGTACATTTTCTATTGGATGCCAATAAAAGCGGGCAATTTCAATTATTGCAAAAATCTGCTTCCGGTGGCGAAATGAGCAGGATTATGCTCTGTATTAAATCTGTAACTGCCAAAGCATTACACATGCCTACTTTAATTTTTGATGAAGTAGATACCGGCATTTCCGGTGAAGCGGCACGGCAGGTAGGTGTGCTGTTAAGAGATTTATCGCAGTACCACCAAGTACTATGTATTACACACCAACCACAGGTAGCAGCCAAAGGTACTAGGCATTTTTATGTATATAAACAATCTGAAAAAGGCGGCAGACTCTCTACAAAAATAAAAATATTAGAACGAGAAGAAAGCATATTAGCAATAGCAAGAATGATTGGCGGAGAACAACCAAGTGAGGCTGCTATTAATAATGCTAAAGAATTGGTGGGGTAGTGGATAGACGGGCTCTAGTGAGCAATAAAACATTAGCATCCAAAGTTGTTCGAGATGTTCCGCAGGAATCTCGAACTTAAAATAAAAATATTTCGAAGGTATTCACCTTCACAAAGCTTAATAAAAGTTATGGAATTCTTTGCGATATACCTTTTCATTTAAATCAGTTCTTTGAACCTATTATTGTTAGTTTTTTGGTTTTTTTGTTGTTGGGTAAGGGTATGAGGGTGGACAATTTTTGTGTGATTTTAATTTACACCCAATTTTTTTTAATCAAATACTACGCTCAACTTTGGCATAATAGGAGGTTAAACAGCAGCGGAAGCTGCAAGATTTTAGGTCGAAGATAGAACCTTCGACCAGTTGGAGATGACATAGCGAAATGTAAACAAAATTTTACTAAACCAAAATTAAAAAACGTTTTTTCATTATACTATCTCTGTATGATGGTGTTGTAAAAATTGTTTCGGATTTAGCATTTAGGGTTTTTATCGCTATTTCTTTGGCTACCGTATTATCTTTT
>CAIWXG010000211.1 GCA_903916555.1 uncultured Bacteroidota bacterium | reverse complement strand
ATATGTAAATATAAAAACACCAATAGTAGTTATCCATTTAAGCTGCAAAAAAAGACTTAGAAATGCATTGGCAGATGCAATAATCAATGCAGTTATAAAAGATAGAAAACGAGGCGAAAGATTTTTTGTATTTAATACTGACATTTTGGCAAGCTACTAAAAGAAATCAATTTATTAATAAAACAAATTTTATAACTCAAAAACACGTCCATAATAGATATATATTAGCACGTATTGTCTAACTGTTCAAGAATGATACTATTATAGAATAATAATTATGTAGTATTAAAATAGGAAATAGTAAAACTATTATAAATTATATTAAATATGTATTTTAATTTATAAATCAAAAAAAAATGCTGAATGATTATATAATATCAAATTTATAGCCTACCCCTTTTACGGTTTTAATCAGGTCTATTCCTGCTTTTTGTCTTATTTTGCGTATATGAACATCAATAGTACGGTCGCCAACAATTACATCCGAACCCCATACTCTTTGTAAAATTTCATTACGTAAAAATACTCTGCCGGGTTTAGATACTAATAAGGATAATAATTCGAATTCCTTTTTTGCCAGCGGAATATCATCTCCTTTATAAGAAACAGTAAATTTTGTTTTATTAATTTCTAAATCACCGAAGGTTTGTTTTTGCTCCTGCTCTTCGTCTTTACGAAAACGGCGTAAGGCAGAGCCAATACGTGTAGCTAATAACTCTGGTTTTATTGGTTTAGATATATAGTCATCAGCTCCTATTTTCAAACCCTCAATTTCATACTTTTCATCATTTAAAGCTGTAAGAAAAATAATTGCGGTATCATCAAACTCAGGCAAACTACGTAACTCTCTTATGGTCTCAATCCCGTCTTTATTGGGCATCATAATATCCAATAAAATTAAATCAGGACGAAAATCTTTTGCTCTCTTAATTGCTTCTACACCATCTTTTGCCGAAGCAATTAAATAACCTTTACCTTTCAGGCTATAGCTAAGAAACTCTACAATATCCGGTTCGTCGTCAACTATTAAAACTTTACCTAGGAATGCGTCCATATTTACCTTATAATCTAATGCAATATTAGCCTAAAGAATAAACATAAAGAAAAATTCAACATTATATAATTGTTAAGTTAATTATATATTGTTGAATTTTTCAATTTTATGTACTAATAATTAGCTTAGGTAAGTAAGCAAGTAAAATACTAAGAATAATTATTTTAATTTTACTGTTCCTTTACCTACCTGTACACCTTCGCTATAAAATTCTATATTATAATCGCCTTTTTGGTAGTGTCCGTTTTGTTTCCAATCAACCACCACATCTTTAACCGGTTGGTCTTTAATAAGTGGAATTTCTTTTAAAACAGAAAAACTAATTGGCTCATTATGAGAACTTGTAAACTTGCCCGACCCATTAGCAGAATCGCTAAGAATAGTATTATCAGGACCTAAAATGCGTAAATAAATTTGTTTTGTACCACTTTGTGCAATGTGATTTTCATCAATATCAAACGTAATACGTAATACATCTGTTTTTCTTGCTTTCTTAGTTACTTTATCTGTACCGTCTTTTTTAATATGCTCCGGAACTAAACGGATATTGGACGTGTGTAATATAGAACCTAATTTTGTAATGGTTTTAATATTTTCTTTTGCTGTATCCAGTTTATTATTTAAATCAGAATTTTCGCCTTTTAAGTGCTGATTTTCTTTTTCAAGAATAGCAATTCGTTCTTCATAAGCTTTTACTTTATCGGTAAGGTCTTTAATCATTTCTTTTGCATGTTTTAGTTCAGCAATAGAAACATCCTTTTTCTGAATTACAGTTCTTATTTTAGTCTGCATTTCAGCCATTTCTTTTTTACTTTGTTGCAGAGAACTATCAGCCTTAGAATTTTTAGTCATCAACTCTTCAATTTTTACCGAAGCCGCTTTAAAATCATCATCTAAAGCTTTACGTTCTTTTTCAACCGAATCTGTTTTTGCTTGTTCATTTTTTATTTGTGCCGCAAGCTTATCTTGTGTGCTTTTTTGGCTCATAAATAAATAAACGCAACCTGCTAACAAAACAGCAATTATTACCCAATAAAAAATTGGCATACTTTTCTTGCCGGAATCTCTTTGATTTGGGTCTTGTGGAAAATTTTGATTAGTTTGGCTCATAAATTAATTTTTGTTTGGATTTACAGCAAAGATAATATACATAAATTATAATGGAGCATTTAAAAGAAATTTTGTTTATAGATATTGAGACAGTCCCTATGCAATCGGCATTTGATTTATTGCCTGCAAGAATGCAAAACGAGTGGGGCAAAAAGGCGAAAACAATAAAGATTCCGGATGACGCAAAAGCCGACCCCGCAACACTTTTCAGCGAAAAAGCAGGTGTCTATTCAGAGTTTTCAAAAGTGGTATGTATCGGCTTCGGCAGCTTAAACAATACAGGCAATAGTTGGAAAATGAGATTAAAATATTTAGTAAATCATGACGAAAAAGATTTGTTAAATAATTTCGCTCAAGTAGTTACAAAATTTTCTCAACATTATAAAGAATTTAAATTCTGTGGGCATAACATAAAAGAATTCGATATTCCTTTTTTATGCCGCAGAATGCTTATAAATGGCATAAATTTGCCCGATTGTATGCAACTTGCCGGTAAAAAACCTTGGGAAGTTGCACATTTAGATACTATGGATATTTGGAGGTTTGGTGATTTTAAAAATTATACTACCCTATCTTTGCTAGCAGCATTATTTGGCATTCCATCGCCTAAAAATGATATAGACGGCAGTATGGTAAGCCATGTATATTATTTTGATAAAGACCTAGACAGAATAGGTAAATATTGCTTGCAAGATGTATTAACCAGTGCCAAAGTATTCTTAAAATTAAAAGGTTATTTTGACATTGATGTAGAACCCGTTTTTTTATAAATTAAAAATGACACCCGAATTTAAGAAAATAATCCAATCTTTAAAGTTACGGCAATTTGCCCCTGTTTATCTCTTAGATGGCGAAGAACCATACTATTTAGATAAACTGACTTCATATTTTGAAACAGAAATATTACCTCCCGCAGAGCGTGATTTTAATCTTATAATAATATATGGTAAAGATGCCGATTGGAAAGACGTACTTTCATCGTGCAGGCGTTTTCCGATGTTTGCAGAAAAACAAGTAGTAATACTTAAAGATGCAGCACAATTAAAAGATTTAAACGAATTAGCAGCTTATATAAATAAACCATCGCCAACAACCATATTTGTAATAGAACACCGTTTTAAAAAAGCTGACGGT
Organism: uncultured Bacteroidota bacterium; assembly: GCA_903916555.1. Lineage (GTDB taxonomy): Bacteria > Bacteroidota > Bacteroidia > Chitinophagales > Chitinophagaceae > CAIYTT01. The sequence goes on along the minus strand of CAIWXG010000211.1, from coordinate 11,232 downwards.
AAAACCAAGCTTGTAAAAAGTGCAAAAGAAAAAGGAGTACATTTTACATCAGACAAAATTAAAGACGATGCAGTACCTGCTTGGATTCAAGAATATGGTAGAGAAATTGAATTTAAAATTGCAGAAAGCGAAGCTCAATTGTTAGCCACATTTTTAGGAAATGACTTACAGAAAATAGTAAATGAAATTACTAAAGTACGTATTAATGTACCCAACGAAAAAGAGCTTACATCGCCAATGATACATAAGTATATAGGCATAAGTAAAGAATACAATGTATTTGAATTCCCAGAAACGTTGGTAAACGGCAACTTAGAAAAGCTTTATAAAATGCTTGCATATTTTGTTGCCAGCCCCAAAGCTGCACCTATGCCCTTACTTGTAGGCTTATTTTACAATCAGTTTAATAGGTTATATGTTGCTAATTTTATGAAAGGCAAACAGGATAAAGATATTGCCGCAGCAATTGGTGTGTCGCCCTTTTTTGTAAAAAACATAATGACAACTGCTCAAAAATGGCCACTTCCCCGTGTAGAACGGGCTTTAATGATACTTGCAAAATATAGTGCTATGGCAGTAGGTATTAACAATTATGAAAGCGATGACAAAGAACTTTTAAAAGAAATGATTGGTTTACTTTTGGTTTAGTCGCTACATTAAAATGAATCAAAAAAAAAATAAATTTTCATAATTATCGTTATTTTATAATGAAACTATTTATTGTCTCCTTTTGTCTAATTATTTTTTGCATTTCGTGTACAAAAACAGAGAAAAATAATATTGTTACAGGTACTATAGGCGGTTTTGCAGCAACAACTCTTTATGGCAATAGTGGCAAGGCTGCTGATTATTTATTTTTAAGCAACAACCCAACAATAAATGAAATATCATACAACGAAAATATTTATTATTATTTTTATCTAAGTAATCAAAAAAACACTTTATTCTTAACAAGCAGAGGTATTGCTGTAGCTAAAGTAGAATTAGACACTATAAATACAAAAATAATTTTTAAGGTTGATACCGCTTATGGCATGTCGTTTGGCAGCACAATATATACATCCAATTAAGATACAGATTTCATAAATAATATCTAACCATTGGTCTGTTTTTAGATGTAGTATCTACAATCTTGAAACCGACACGTTCAAATGATTTGTATAAACCTATCCAGGCAAATGAATCCGGTAACTTGTCTTGTGTAGGTATAGTAGGATATGCTTCTAATATCTTTATATTATTCCCTTTAGCATACTCAATAATTCCTTTTAATAAAGCTACCGAAACACCCATTCTTCTATAATCTTTATGAATAAAAAAGCATGGTATAGCCCATACATTTTCTGTATCAATTTGTTTATGTACACGAGATTTATTTAGCTTCAAAAAATCAGTACGCGGTGCTAATGCACACCACGCAATCGGCATTCCGTCTATAAAACCTAAAACTCCCGTAGGCATATTCTCTTTTACCAAAATATGCATGCTTTCTTTGTTGCCATTATCCGTTTTACCTGCAATAAAATCAGCTTTATTCAATCTAAAATACATACACCAACAATTACCGCAAGCCCCATTATTACCAAAAAGCGTTACAAATTGAGACCAATTTGTAACGCTTAGTGCTTCAACAACCAAAGGAATAGCTGTGTTATTTAGATAATTCATAATTTATAACTATTTTTATGGAACTACTGCTTAATAGAAACCTATAAAAATAATGCTATTATTTTTCAGCAAGTTCTATTGGCAATACCATTTCTTTGCCGCCACGTGTAATAGTAACATTTGTTTTATCGCCCGATGAAAACTTTCCTAATGCATCCATATACGCATGAATACCCTGAATTTTGTAATCTCCTAATTGTATAATTACATCCCCTGTTAAAAGTCCAGCTTTTGATGCCGGCCTACCATCAGAAACGCCATCTATTCTTACGCCTCCGTCTTGAAAAGTATAATCGGGCATGATACCTAATGTTACTTTAAATGAAGATTTACCCATAGATGGTGCTTTGGTAACTAAGTATTTAGGCTTACTATTTTGGTCATCCATTTTTACAACCACATTGTTTACATAGTTCAATACCTTTACTTCACCCGGATAATTTATTAAATCGGCTTGGTCACTTGGTTTATGGTAATCTTTGTGCGAACCGGTAAAGAAAAACAATACAGGAATACCGGCATTATTGAAACTTGTATGGTCTGATGGACCAACCCCTGTACTGTCAATGGTAAGTTTAAAATCGGGGCCTGCCATATCTACCACTTGTGGCCAAGCAGGTGAAGTACCTACACCGCCCAATGTAAGCGAATGTGTACTATCATTTAAGCGACCTATCATGTCCATATTAATCATATAGGCAATTTTAATGCTATCTAATTTTTGGTCTTTTACAAAAGCTTTAGACCCATATAAGCCAAGCTCTTCACCAGAGAAATTTACAAACAGATAATTATAATTATGCAGTTTTTTATTCTTTTTTATTCTATTAGCTTCCGACAATAATGCAGCTGTACCACTTGCGTTGTCGTCGGCTCCGTGATGAATTTTATGTTCTTTTTTGGCATTTGCATACAAACTATTACCATCTTGACCATAGCCTAAATGGTCGTAATGGGCACCTAAAACCACTGTATATTTGGCTTTATTATCAATATAAGCTGCCAAATTAGTACCATTCCGTTCTGCTTTATTTATTTCTATATTAAGATTTATAGCAATGGCACCTTTATCAATAGTATTCTTAATAAGTTTATCATAAGTTTCGTGTTTTACAAAAACAACAGGAATACCAATTTGATCATAATCTGATGTGGTATTAAAAACCGGAGAATACTTACTGCCATACGAGTCGTAAAAAAGAACACCGCTTGCACCTTTACTTTCAGCATCTTTGGCTTTTTCGCTCATTAATTTTTCCCATTCGAAATGCGGATTTTTAGCTTGTTCTTCATCTGTATATAAAGCAACCAACCAAATATTGCCTTGCTCCATTACATCTTTCAATGAAGTACCCTTTACATTTTTTGTAGCACTAAACGGCATTGGGAATGCCTCATCGCTAACTTTTACATCTACATTATTAATACGTATTTGCGTTGACTTAGCTATTTCCTTGCCGTAAACGAATTGAAACGGGTAGCGATATTTTCCATTATATGGAATAATACCCATTTCTTTGTATCTTTTTTCTATGTAATCTGCGGCTTTACGTTCTCCATCAGTACTTGTTCTTCTACCTTCTAAATCATCTGATGCCAAATAGGTAATATCTGTCCTAATTTGTTTTGCTAATTTCCTATCCTCTTTTTTCTTTGCAAAAGCAAAATTCTGTACTAAAAAAGTTGAAATAAGGAAAATTGAAATAATACGAGTATTCATAAATAACATTTGTACAAACTTACTAATTAATATTTAAACTTTAATAACCGCATTTCTAAAACTATAAAAATTTAGCATTCCGAACATTGTTATATAATAAAAAGAGATGGCTTGTAAAAATTACAAGCCATCTCTTTTTATTATAATGTTTTACTTATTTGTCATCATCATTTGGCAATTGTTTATCGCCTGCACCTTCTTCATCCGGATAATCAGGAACCTTCAAATTTTCCATTTGTTGGTTCATAGTACCTTTCTTTGCACTATTAAATAAAACTCGTTTAGTAGGTAAATCACTTACTATACGAAATTCGGTACGTCTATTCTTTTGTCTGTTCTCAGGAATATCCTTGCCATTTTCATCTTTTTCAGGGGCAACAATATTACTTGTACCTAAACCTACAGCCTTCATTCTACCTCTGTCTATCGTATTTTTCTCTAAATAATCTACAACAGATTGTGCTCTACGTTGCGATAGTGCTAAATTTTGTTCTTGTTTACCTATACCATCCGTAAATGAATATATTTCAATCGTTATAGACGGATTATCTTTCATGAAAGAAACCAAAGAATCTAAAGCCTGCATTGACTCGGGACGAAGCGTAGCTTCACCGTAATCATAGAATACATTATTTACTTTAAAGTCATTTTTAATAGTATCAAGGAATACAGTTACTTGTACGGTATCATCCGGGTCAGACCGTTTAATATCCATTGTACTTATTGGGTTATGGTTAGTTGTATATCCTATCTTATCGCCTGTGATAACATAAGAATGACCGCGTTGCAAATTGAAAAGGAAGTTACCGTCTTCAGAATTGTAGGTATTCAATTCACCTCTTTGGTCAACCATTTTAACCACAACAGATGATACCAATTGTTGATTTTTACGGTCTAATACTTTACCGATTACTACTAAACGAGGCTCTACTTGAATTCTCCAAATATCGTTGCAACAAGTAGGGTTTTTAAGAGCAAAAGAACCGATACGATTTGAAACTACATACGCATCAGGTTTACCAACCGGGTCATTAATATAGTATAATTCATCGGCACAGGTATTAATAGGGTAACCCATGTTATGTATATTACTATAACGAGAAGGACCACCGTCAGCAGAGTAAATATCAGAACCACCCATTGACCTTAAACCGGTAGTAGCGAAGAATAGTTTTTGAATTCTGGAATCATAGTAAGGTGTAACCTCATCGAAAGGAGTATTGATTTTCTTACCACAGTTTTGTGGTCTTTTGAATGACCCGTTACGAGGGTCAATTACACTATACCAAATATCGAAACCACCACGACTTTGTAATTTACGGTCTGATACGAAAAACAAAACTTCTTTTTTACCAACCTTAGCAACAAAGGGCATTGTGTTGGAAGAACCTGCCAAATTAATTTGTTCAAAACCTAAAGGGTCGTTGGCAGCAGGATTAGAGTTATTTAAAACCCAATGATTCTTTTGCCAGCTAGCTACTCGTATTTTACAAATAATTTTCGGTGTATCTAATAGTATCTCCTCGCCACATTGAGAGAAGTAAAAACGGTCTCCACCCGGACTCATACAACCATTACCTGTATGGAAATTTTTATCGTTAAAATTACCGTCATAAAATGGTAAAGGCCATTGAAAGGAATCAACATAACCCGGTTGTTTATGCGAATACAAGAAATGCTCATGAAGAGAAATCTTTTGTCTTCCATTATCTTCAAACACTGCCTCACGACCTGTAGTAGAAAATAATAAAGCAGAGTCGCCTAATGGATAAGGAGAAAGCTCGGTAAGGAACGTATTGATATTAGGGCCGCAATTGGTAACATTAAATGGACCGGGGTCTTTCATGGAAGCCATAGCCATTGTACAACCTTCCAACTCAATTTTAACTTGCTTTTTCAATATTTTAATATCTTTTGCAGTTTGTTGTTTTGTGGCTCTAGGGTCGTAATTACCCGGCTTGCTTATCTTTTTATTATCAACTACATAAGTAGAAAACCATTTCATTGCTGTTTGGTATTCTCCCTGTTGTTTAAACATTAGACCGGCATAATAGCTCGACATTGGGTAAACCTTACGAGAATATTCATAAGCCTCGGCATAATAATGCGAAGAAGGTACATAGTCTCGAGTAAACCGATAGCATTCTGCTAATTGATAAGTATAGTAAACATTACGTTCATCATCTTTTTTTAATTGTTGATAGTAATCGATAGCTTCGAAGTAACTTTCTTTTCTAAATAATTCATCTGCATAAGCTTCCTTTTTAGCGCCGGAAAATTTAGAATGTGGATTATTTGCTTTGTTACGGTTCCAAACCTTTTCTTTGGTTTGGGCTTGCGAATTAAACTGAATAAAAACGAAAATCGTTGCAGAAAAAAGAAACAGCCAACTTTTTCTCATGTGCGTGAGCATTATTATGGATATAAAAGTATAAATTGGTTTTAAATAATAAAAGCCTTTTGCAAAAAAAAGTGCTTTTGAGTTAATATTTTTTATTTTATTAGAATCTGATACAAGGTTTCGACCTCTTATCGGCAAAAATAATAGGAAATGGAGCAACATATCTTACAGCAATCTCATATCCACCATTACCATTACTTGCCGAATTCAATGTTGAAATATTATAATCGTAGGCTACACCTATTCTTAGTCCTTTATATTCTACCCCAACGGTCAACATAGTTGCATCAACCGTACGATACCAAAGTCCTAAAAAAGCTGCAGTAGTAAAATTAGCATATTCAGGTTCTGTACTACCGCTTAATACATAATGGAATTCATTACCTACAATAATTTCATTTGCAGTAGCTTGATATTGATATAAAACAGCAGGACGTAACATTAATCTTTCTCCTAATTTCCAATCGGCACCGGCAACACCTGTAAATCTCATATCTAAACCTGTTTGGCTATTTTGTTTCTTTTCAATAGCATCGTTCGGTTGATTTAAATTATTTGCTGCTGCACCTATCGTATAATTAAACATACCACTCGATGAACTGTGAGAAAAACACACACCTGCATTTACAATATAATAATTAACTGAATTACCAATACCTAAATGCCATTCTTGGCTTGTGCCTTTTACATAAGTGCCATTAAAAAACTCGTCTCCAAAATAGAGCTTAGAAAGGTCAATGCTTTTTTGTGCATAGCCGCCTTGCAATCCAACTGCTAAGTCGCTACTGCTAATTCCGGTAGTTCTAGAATCAGAGCCTAATGCTTTATGATAAGCAACCGAAGCCAATCCGGTAAAATTTGTAAGAGCACCGTCACCTGCCTGGTCTTTATATAATTGCAAACCACCGGCAAGATAATCTCCATTATTTTCAGTTTTTATTGGCATATCTATTGATGCACCAACTGTTGTATATGGTACAGTTACACTTTGCCATTGATTTCTATAAATAGCTGCTGCACGCACACTGCCATCAAACATACCTGTAAAGGCAGGATTAAGAACCAACGGAGATGATTCAAACTGTGTAAAATGTATATCTTGCGCTAATACAATCCCCACATTTAGTGTAAAAACCGCAACTAGGCTTATACGATTAATCAAGTTTTTCTTATTCATTTTATTAATTAGCTACTCGTTATTAATAATTTTAATACTTCCTCTAACTATCTTTATTAATAAACCTTTTTAGTTGTCTATTATAGATTTTTGAATATTTTATACAACTAAAGCATTTACAGCAATAAATGTTTTTTAATAATACAATTCAAAAAACATACTCCCTCAACGGTTAAAAATACGCAAATATTTTAAACTACAAATACTTATCCTTACAATTTTAATTTTTGTATTCATTCAATGGCAATTATAAAAAAGCATCACGAATAAATATAATAAACAAATAATGCATTAATATCTAACAATCAAACAATTATAAAAAATACAAAAATTACAAATTTAATATAAATTTCGTTTGAAATAAATAATTTCAATTTTATAAAAAAAATAAATCTACTTAATTCAAAAGGAAATTGCTCAATTATAAGACAAGAAAATCCTTTAAAACGTTTGGTAATATTCAAAAAATAAATTGAATATTGTTTATTTTATAAAATATTTTGCAATAATACACAAAATAAATTTCATGGAAATAATAAATAAATGGTTTGGCTACTTAAAAATTGTAATTTTACAGAGTTACAGTACGAAATGACAGTTATAACTAAAAATAAGAAGACACAGTCTTCACCGGTAGAAAGTACTATTGCAGATATGGATATTGACAGGAAACGCCAAATCCGTTTGGGGACTGGCATATTTCTTATATTTTCGGGTATATTTATATGTGTATCTATTATTAGCTATTACCTAAGCTGGAAAATAGACCAAGATAATTTTTTATCTTCTGTAAATCTTTTGCAATTTCTTTTTACAGATAAAACTCCGGTTGCAAACTGGGGCGGGCATTTAGGCGCGGCTATTTCTCATATCTTAGTATATAAAGGAGCAGGTGTGGCTTCTTTATCAGTAGGTATTATGATTGCTTCTTTAGGAATAAACCTCACTTATGAAAAAAAACCTTTACCAATTCTTCCTTATTTAAGGTGGCTATCTATTACCTTATTAATATTAGCACCAATATTATCTTATTTATTCCCCAATACTGCTTGTCCGCTTGGTGGTGCTTTAGGCGACATAGCTATCGGATACCTAATAAATCTTTTAGGAAGTGCCGGTACAGGTATGGTTCTTTTATCTTTGGTACTATTTTTCTTATTTGTAATTATAGCATTAGACTTACGTCCCCTTATTGGTAAGATTAGAGTTAGAATAAAGAATATGATGGAAAGTTATTCCTCATCTCCTAAATTTAATGAGCCGGAAACCGACACCGAACAAGATACTCCCGATGAACCAATTATTGCCGAACCGGAAAAAGAAAATATAGAAAACAAAGTTACGGAGGCTCCCAACCCTACTATTGTTGCAGCAACTAAATTAAATAAGAACCAATTATTAAAAAAAGAAGAAGATATACCTTTAATAATAGAAGATACCCGGCAGGGTAAAGAGTGGGATATGGCAATTGTGGAAAAAGCAACTATTACGCCCATACCGCAGCCACCGGTAGCAAATATACCAACACCATTGCCAGCTACTGCACCATCAAAACAAATTATTGAGGACGATATTGATGAAAATACAGATAGTTTTGAAGATGAGGAGTTTGACGAATTGCTTGATGATGATTTTATAGACGATGAGGAAGAAGAGGATTTGCCCCCTATAAAAGGAAAAACCAAGGATAAAAAAACACCTGAATTTTCATTCGAGGTGATACAACAAGAAGAAAAGCCTGCAATTAAACATGGCTCTCATATAGCAATAGGCAGTAACGAACCTTATGCTCCCGAACTTGACTTACCTGATTATCAATTTCCTACGCTTAACTTATTATTGGAAAGAACATTAGAAACAATATCGTTAGATAAAGATGAGCTTGAAAAAAACAAGAATCAAATTATTCAAACACTTCGCAGCTTTAGTATTGAGATACAAAAAATAAGTGCCACAGTTGGCCCCACTGTTACATTATACGAAATAGTGCCTGCCGAAGGCGTGCGGATAGCTAAAATAAAAAATCTGGAAGACGATATTGCACTTAATTTATCTGCACTTGGCATTCGTATTATTGCACCTATACCCGGCAAAGGCACAATAGGTATAGAGGTACCAAATGCAAATAAGCAAATTGTATCTATGCGCACCTTAATAGCCAGCGATAAATTTGTAAACAGTAAAATGAGCTTACCTATTGCATTAGGCAAAAAAATAGATAACGAAAATTATATTGTTGATTTAGCTACTATGCCCCACTTACTTATGGCTGGTGCAACTGGGCAGGGTAAGTCGGTAGGTATAAATGCCATTTTAGTATCGTTACTTTATAAAAAACATCCTTCGCAACTTAAATTTGTAATGATAGACCCAAAAAAGGTGGAACTATCCATTTACAGAACGATTGAAAAACATTTTCTTGCCAAATTACCTGATGAAGAAGAACCTATAATTACCGATGTAAAAAAAGTAATTAATACACTTAATTCAATGTGTATTGAAATGGACAACCGCTACGAATTATTAAAAGAAGCAGGTGCGAGAAACATTAAAGAATATAACGAAAAATTTATAAGTCGCAGGCTTAACCCCGAACGAGGACATAAATATTTACCATTTATAGTTTTAGTAATAGATGAGTTTGCCGATTTAATAATGACAGCCGGTAAAGAAGTAGAAATACCCATAGCCAGAATAGCCCAATTGGCACGCGCTGTGGGCATACATTTAATTATAGCTACACAAAGACCATCGGTAAATGTAATAACAGGTATTATTAAAGCAAACTTCCCGGCACGAATAGCATTTAAAGTTTCTGCAAAAGTAGATTCACGAACTATTCTTGATGCCAGTGGTGCCGAACAACTAATAGGACGAGGCGACTTATTATTGTCTTTCGGTAGTGAGCTTTTACGTATTCAATGTGCTTTTGTTGACACACCGGAAGTAGAAAATATTGTTGAATTTATTGGCAAACAAAGGGGCTACCCTATGGTATTTGAACTGCCTGAATACGAAGGTGCAGATGATGGTAAAGACGGCAAAGAAAAAGACATAGACCTTACTAATCGCGATAAATTATTTGAAGACTGCTCACGTGTAGTTGTTCAAACACAATCCGGCTCTACATCTATGTTACAACGCCGTTTTAATTTAGGCTACAATAGAGCAGGGCGAATTATGGACCAATTAGAATCGGTTGGTATCGTTGGTCCGGCATCGGGTAGCAAGCCCAGAGAAGTTTATTTTAAAACGGAAGCAGAATTGGAACAATTTTTGCATTCATTAGATTAACTTTGCGTACTCAAAAATTATTAAAAATAATATTTAATTTATTAAAAGAAAAATGAGAAAAGTAATTGTACTTTCATTAATTAGCATCTGCATACCTTTTACAGAAATTATGGCACAAACAGATGCCAAAGCAAAATCTGTTTTAGATGCTGTAAGCAAAAAAGTAAATAACTTAAAATCTTTAAAGGCCGATTTTACATTAAGCCTTAGCGGAGGAAAAAGTGGCAGTACTAAGGATACAAAAAAAGGAACTATTTCGCTTAAAGGACAAAAATATCATGTTGTAATAAGTGGACAGGAAATTATTTGTGATAATAAAACAGTATGGACCTATAATAAAGAGGCCAAAGAAGTAAATATAAGTAATTTTAATCCTGAGGAGCAAACAATTTCGCCTGCAAAACTATTTACAAATTTTTACGATAAAGAATATAAATACAGTTATAAAGGCGAAAAGAAAGAAAAAGGTAAAACATGCGATATAATAGAATTATTACCTATAGATGCAACTAAAAAATTTACTAAAATTGAATTACTTATAGATAAGGCGTCATCTACTATAATAGGAGGTAACATAAATGAAAAAAATGGCAATAAATATTCCTATTCAGTAAGCAACTTTACCGGCAACCCTACTATTCCTGATGCATTTTTTCAATGGAACGATAAAGAACATGCCGGAGTAGAGAAAGTTGATTTGAGGTAAAAAAGGAATAGTTTGTTTAATAACATAAGCATATTCAAATTTTAGAACATTAGTAATTAGCTACAAGGCAATAACCATTTAGCTATTCCTAAACAATCCTATCTCTTTCTTAATATAATAAAAACATCTTTACCAATAGAAGAAGTAGCATCTATAAAATAAACTTCATTGCCTGACGAAATTTTTACGCGTGCCGTATTTAATGGGTCTGTGCCTTCACTTATAGCTACAATTTTTAAAGTATCTGTTGTTTTATCAAATATGTT
>CAIWXG010000210.1 GCA_903916555.1 uncultured Bacteroidota bacterium | reverse complement strand
TTTTTAGAATTGATATAAATAAAATTCCTATAATAAAAGGAAAAAATAATCGTATAATAAATTGAGGAACTGTAAATGGCATTTGATATCTATTTACTAAAGGCAGAGATACAATTAAAATAAAACTAATAATTGCCAAAATTATTGCAATATTATTAACAAAAAATGCAGGCACTTCATTACTTACATAAATATCTGTAAGTAAAATACCTACAAAAAAATATTGAGCGAAACCAAATAAGCTATAAAATTCCGGAGGATAGAGGCTTTGCAATAAAACATCTACAAAAATAAGTGCTATTAATAAGGAGCGTCTCCAGAACTTATTAATAGCGAACATACTAAAAAACAATGGTGCAATAAGGTAAAATTGAATTTCAACTTCTAAAGACCATGCAACTCCATTTATCAAAGGTAGTCCATGATAGATAATATTATGCAGGTAACCCAAAGAAGCTAGCCAACTGGGAATAAGAACACTGATTGGTCTATATTTGGCAATCATAAATATAAACAACATAATAGTTAATGCTATAATATAAGGTGGCTCTAATCTTGTTAACCTCCTTAAATAGTATTTCTTAAGATTTACCTTATTACCATTTGCAATATAATGCTGTGCAAATGGCAGACTGAGTATAAAACCGCTTAAAACAAAAAACAATTCCACGCCCCTGTTCCCATTTAAAAAAAATGTATTTATTAATTAATAAGACTCTCCCTTATCGAGAAATTTGATTGGTGACTTTGAAATAAACGCATTATGTATATGATAAAACACTACTAAAATTATTGCAATAAATCTTATACCATCAATTTCCGGAAAATACAAATGACTCGTAGTTATGCGTCTAAATTTAGCATTAAATCCCATATATTATTTGCAAATAATCAATTACAAATGTAGTTAACGTTTTTGAAAAATAAAAGTATTTTTATAAAATTAAATATATAATTTTATCGTTCTTATTAAGGTTGAGTAGGACATCAAGAATCATAAATAAAAACCGTACTATAACTTATTCAGAACTCAACTCATCCACGTTTTTAACGAGTATATGGGTTGTTTTTTCAGGCACTAATTCGAGTTTGTTTATACCAAGTTAGTGGCAGTATAGTACTTATAGCCCACCCACCCCGATCTTCTTAATGTTCCGTTAGAGCATCAAGAAGTAAGAATAAGCCCGTTTTGTAAACGTATTCAAAGACCCGAACTAAATGAATCTTTCTATAAACAGGAGCATCAAGTTAATCTATAAATTACCTATCCGTATGGCATTTATCCCGGCTGAACGTGCATCTAGGTTCTTACAAAAAATCACACATAAAACACCCACCCTCAAACCCTTACCTAACAATAAAAACACCTCAAAAATACCTTAAATAGGTGTAATTAAATCTTAAAAAGCTATCTAAAAATAAAATACCTTACACCCTAAAACCAAATACGTAACAAAAACAAATAACTCACTATGATACACAAACGAGCAATTAATGAGCAATTATTTTTTTACAAGTGCTTCATTACCAATAAATTGCAAAAAATAAATTGCCCAAATAAACTTTTAGTAGCAAGCGGGTTGTTTTTTAAAGGCAATAATTCGTGTTTGCTTTCAACAAGTACACCACAATAGTACTTATTCTCATCCCACTCACATTTAATAAGGTATAATTTGGCATTAGCTACTTTCTATTTCTTAAATTTGCGGTATGCAGAATTATTTAGCAGGTTTAAATGAGCCGCAAAGACAGGCAGTAGAGCATATTGATGGCCCATTGATGATTGTAGCCGGTGCAGGCAGCGGAAAAACAAAAGTATTAACTACCCGTATTGCTCACCTTATGAAAAACGGTGTGGATGCTTTTAATATTCTTGCTTTAACTTTTACTAATAAAGCTGCTGCCGAAATGAAAGAGCGTGTAGAACATATTCTTGGCAATAGCGAAGCTCGCAATCTTTATATAGGTACTTTCCACTCAGTTTTTGCAAAAATATTAAGAGTAGAAGCACCCAGAATGGGCTACCCTAATAATTTTACAATTTATGATACTGATGATGCCAAAGGGATTATAAAAGATATTGTAAAGGAACTGAATCTTGATGAAAAACATTACAAACCGTCATTTGTTTACAGTCGTATCAGTGCTGCCAAAAATGCACTTATTGGTCCTGAAGAATATAAAACCGACAGAACCATACAAGAAGAAGATACCCGTACTACCCGCCCATTAATAAGCACCATATATGCTACCTATGCCAACCGCTGTTTTAGAAACGGTGCTATGGATTTTGATGATTTATTAATGAAAATGCATGAACTTTTATCTAACTTTCCGGAGGCACTCGCAAAATACCAACATAAATTTAAATATATCCTTATAGATGAGTATCAGGATACAAATGTATCGCAATATGAGATTATAAAAATGCTGGGTGCAGTATATGAAAATATATGTGTTGTAGGCGATGATGCACAAAGCATCTATTCCTTCAGAGGGGCAACAGTTAAAAATATTCTACAGTTCAGGCACGATTATGAAGATGTTATTGTTGTGAAACTGGAACAAAATTATCGCAGTACCCAAACCATTCTTAATGTAGCCAATGAGATTATTGGTAATAACAAACATCAAATTCCTAAAGAACTATGGACTAACAATGGCACAGGTGATAAAATAATATTAGCTCGCACACTTACAGATAATGACGAAGGTAGATTTGTTGCTGACGCCATTAAGGAACAACAAATGCGGTATCATTTTGCAAATAAAGATTTTGCTATATTATATCGTACCAATGCCCAAAGCCGTTCTTTTGAGGAAAGTTTGAGACGTTTTAATATTCCTTATAAGTTAGTTGGAGGCACCTCTTTCTATCAACGCAAAGAGGTTAAAGACTTGCTTGCCTATTTAAGATTGATACTAAATACAAGAGATGATGAAAACCTTAAACGTATTATTAATTATCCGGCACGTGGTATTGGAAAAACTACAATAGAAAAGATTATAGTAAAAGCGAATGAAGCCAATGTTACATTTTGGGAAATGATACAACATGGTGGTTGGGGCAAGGTAGATGATTTTGTAATGATGATTAAAAGCTTCCAGGCAATGCTGCAAACAAAAAATGCTTATGACGTGGCATTTGCAGTTGGCAAACATACCAATTTGGTAGCCGAATTGTATAATGACAAAAGTGTTGAGGGCTTAGCCAGATATGAAAATATACAAGAATTACTAAACTCAATAAAAGAATTTACCGAAACACCGGATGAGGAAGGTGAACTACACGATAAATCATTAGGCAGTTATTTACAGCAAATAACACTCCTTACCGATGCCGACCAAGACGAAAACGGTGATGCTGATGCCGTAAAACTAATGACCATACATGCTGCTAAAGGTTTAGAATTTCCATGTGTGTTTTTAGTTGGTTTAGAGGAAAATTTATTTCCCAGTTCCATGAATCTTTATGACAGAGAGGGACTTGAAGAGGAAAGAAGATTGTTTTATGTTGCTATTACTAGAGCAAAAACAAAATTATGGATTACCCATGCCAATAGCAGATACCGTTTTGGGAGCCTAATACAAAATGATGCAAGTAGATTTCTGCAAGAAATTCCGGATGAACATCTTGATAAAACATTTACCGGCACAAGCAATAAAGCAACTTTTACTACAAGCGGCTTAGGTAATTTTGCTAACGAAAAGACAACACCATTAAAGAAAATAGCAGATAGTGTAAGTAATATAAAAAACAATACAAAACCTACAAATACCAACTATACCCCTACTGCTAATTTTGTACCTGATGATATTATGAAAATGACTGTGGGTATGACTGTTGAACATCAAAAATTTGGTTTCGGTAAAATTGTTTCTTTAGAAGGCGGCAGTAATAACAGAATGGCGGGTATTGATTTTGGCTCTACAAACGGATTAAAGAAAATAGCTTTAAATTTTGCAAAACTTAAAATTATTAATGAAAATTAGAAAAAATAATATTTTAATTTTTGAAAGAAAAATAACATAGAATTATACATAGCAATTCAACTTAAAGTATTTTAAAAATTAAGCTTTTATTTTAAAGTTTAATTTGCTCGCTTAGCCATAAGCGTTTCAACCCATTTGCTCGACATAAATGGCCTTTCAATATATAAATAATATAAACCTGAAAGTAATAAAACAGGAATTGAAAATAATAGTAGCTGTAAAAATAAATTTGGAAGGTAATATTGTGTTATATGTAACTTTAATGGCAAGTATCTTATTAAAAAAATAATGATACCATGTATTATGTAAATTGAATAACACATCCCTCCAATTATTGGTATAAATTTATAACTAAATATATTTTTCAATATTTTATTTTCAAGAATTGATATAAATAAAACTCCTATTAAAAATGGGGAAATTAGACGAATAAAAAATTGAGGTAAAGCGAAGGGTATTTGCAATCGATTTTCTAGAGGGAGGTACATTATAAACACAAAACTAATAATTGCTACTATAATTGCACTATTATTAATGAAAATAGCTGGTACATCGTTAGTAACATAATAATCTGTAAGTAAAATTCCCACAAAAAAATATTGTGCAAATCCTATTATACTAAAGAATTCTGGAGGATAAAAACTTTGTAGTAAAATATCTACAACTAAAAGACTATTATTAACAAACGACGCAGGGTTTTATTAAATGCAAACAAACTAAAAAACAAGGGTGCTATAAGATAAAATTGTATTTCGACCTCTAAAGACCATGCTGCGCCATTGAGTATTGGGATGCCATAAAATAAAAAATTATGCAAATAACCTATTGAAGCTAACCAACTTGGTATAAGTACATCTAATGGTTTATGTTTTGTAATTATCATTATTAGCAATATAAGTGTCATAGAAAAAAAATAAGGAGGCTCTAATCTTGTTAGCCCTCTTAAATAGTATCTTTTAAAATTTACTTTATTACCATTTGCAAGATAGTACTGCGCTAATGGGAAACTGGAAATAAATCCACTTAAAACAAAAAACAATTCAACCCCTCTATTTCCG
>CAIWXG010000209.1 GCA_903916555.1 uncultured Bacteroidota bacterium | reverse complement strand
AGGCAATTTATATAAACCAGATGACCCTCGCAGAGATGCCGGATTTGGATTGTTTTATTCCGGTATTAATGTAGGTGCTTTATTTGGTGGTGCTTTATGCGTCTATTTAGGCAAATATTATTCTTGGAATGCCGCTTTTTCGCTTGCAGGTATCGTAATGACGTTAAGCTTAATTATATTTATTTTTACGAAAAGAACATTAGGCCCTATAGGCTTATCCCCTTTATTAGGTAAGGTGAGTACAAATAAAATTAGAACCTAAGATATAATGGTTTATGGCGGCTCTTTATTAGTTATTCCTCTTATACGTTAGTTGGTATCCAATTCTAATTATACCGATTTATTTATGTACACGGTTGGACCACTTACTTTAATTTATATAATTTATGAAACATTCAAATACAGTAAAATTGAAAGACAAAAACTATTAGCAGCAATGATTTTTATAGTATTCTCTATTTTTTTCTGGGCTTTTTTTGAGCAGGCAGGTGGTTCGTTAAGTTTATTTGCCGAACACAATTTAAATAAGAAAGTAGTTGGAATACCTATGGACCCAAATGTTATAAATAATTCTTCAAATTCAGTATTTGTAATTATAATTAGCCCGCTCATTGGCTTGCTTTGGTTATGGCTTAATAAGCGCAGAATAGAACCGAATACTGTAGTAAAATTTGGTTTAGGTTTTCTATTTCTAAGTGCGGCTTTCTATGTGTTTTATTATACAAGATTTTTTGCAGATGTAAATGGAATTACATCCCTAAATGTATTTACATTGGCTTATTTTGTAATTACATTAGGCGAGTTATGTTTATCTCCTATAGGTTTATCAATAATGACTAAACTTGCACCCAAACCATTGCATGGGGTAATGATGGGTATGTGGTTTTTAGCAAGTGCTTATGGACAGTATGCCGCAGGGTTATTAGGTGCAGGCATGGCTACTCTGAACGAGAAGGCTACCTTAACAGAAAAGCTAATGTCTTATACGGAGGGTTATAAACAATTATCAATTTATGCTCTTATAGCAGGTATTATTTTAATAGCAGTATCCCCGTTGATACGAAAAATTATGCATGAGGTACATTAAAAAAATGGTAATAGCAGCAAAATCTAATTTTTATTTAGGTTTTGCTGTCATTTCGCTATATAACATTTTTATCAATCCATCGGCTAAGCCAATTTTCGGAACATAAATTTCTTCGGCATTTGCCCATCTCATAATAGATATATATACCTGTAATGCAGGTACAATCACGTCTGCTCTATCTGCTCTAAATTGATAAATATGTTTTCTTTCGTCAAGTGGAGTATAGCTTATCTCTTTATAATAGTCTTTTAATAAATCGATAGACAATGGCTTGCCGTCTTTTCTTTTAGAAATAGAGAAAATTTTATTTATGTTTCCGCCGGTACCAATGGCTTCTAATGGCTGATAATTGCGTACATACGTTTTTACATACCACTTCATGTGGTCCCATTGTTCATCGGTAACTTTTTTATTTAAAAGCCTAATAGTACCTATATTAAAAGACTCTTTAAAAATAGTTTGATTTTTAGAGAATAAAGAAATTTCGGTACTACCGCCACCCACATCTATATATAGGTAAGATTTGTTTTCATTTAGTTTTTCTGCAATATGGGTTTCATAAATAATACTTGCTTCTTCTTGTCCGGTAATAATTTCTGCTTTAATACCGGTTTCATTAAAAATTTCATCAAGTACCTCTTTGCCATTACCGGCATCGCGCATTGCAGAAGTAGCACAAGCTTTATATGCCTCCACTTCATATATACCCATGAGTATCTTATATGCTTTTAGGGTTTCTAAAAGTTTTTTCTTTTTTTCATCAGATACATAGCCATTATCAAAAACACTAAAACCAAGCCTTAATGGTATTCTTAATAAACATAACTTTGTAAAATCAACAGTGCCGTCTTTATAGAAAGATGT
>CAIWXG010000208.1 GCA_903916555.1 uncultured Bacteroidota bacterium | reverse complement strand
GAAAATCTGGAAGAATAGGCTATGAAGGGTATTTGCAGGTGAAAACACCTGCAAAGGCGAAATGATTATAGGAATATAATTAACTCAGTAATTAAGATGGATAAGCTAATAAATCCTTTGATTAATAAACTGTTTTACCTTTATTTTCCGGTTTGCATCAAGAAGCAAAATCTAAAACCGTTCACATAATCTAATCAAGTAATAAATGAAAAAGAACTCCTATCTACCTATCCAATTACCCCCAAATTCAAATACGGTCATTTTACATTTCAATTCTTATCGTATCAACATATAACGTACCTTCGCATAAAGAGAATCGGAAATTATGGCAGAGATACTGCAAAAAGTAATAGATGAGGCAAGACAAGGTGAAGCTTATACTACTTTACCTTTTGAGGCTGAAAGAAACACAAAAAAATTTTATATTGAAAGCTATGGCTGTCAAATGAATTTCAGTGATAGCGAAATTGTAGCATCTATACTACAAGGGGTGGGTTTTGGCGCTACCGGCAATTATGAGGATGCAGATTTAGTATTATTAAATACGTGCTCTATAAGAGAAAAAGCAGAACAAACCGTTCGTAACCGCTTGCAAACCTTCCGCAAAGTAAAAGACGGCAAACCGGGTATGCTTATTGGTATGTTGGGCTGCATGGCAGAAAGATTAAAGGCGAAACTGCTTGAAGAAGAGAAATTAGTAGATATAGTTGTAGGGCCGGATGCTTACCGCAGTTTACCGGCATTAATAGAAGAAGCACAGACCGGACAAAAAATGGTAAATGTGTTACTTAGCAGAGACGAAACCTATGCCGATATTGCACCTGTAAGACTTGACAGCAATGGTGTGAGTGCATTTGTAAGTATTATGAGGGGATGTAATAATATGTGTACATTTTGTGTGGTACCGTTTACACGTGGCAGAGAGCGTAGCAGAGATGCAGAAAGTATTATAAAAGAATGTACTGATTTATTTAATAAAGGATTTAGAGAAGTAACCTTATTAGGACAAAATGTAGATAGCTATGAATATGCTGGCATTACATTTGCACAATTATTAGAAAGTGTAGCTGCAATTTCACCCTTATTAAGAATTCGGTTCAGTACATCGCACCCTAAAGATATTACAGATGATGTATTATATACAATGGCAAAATACGATAATATATGTAAGTATATACATTTGCCGGTGCAAAGTGGTAATACCCGTATTTTACAATTAATGAACCGCACTTATACAAGAGAATGGTATATAAATAAGGTAAAAAGAATACGCGAAATAATGCCTGATTGTGGTTTAAGTACCGATGTAATTGCGGGTTTTTGTACCGAAACAGAAGAAGAGCATCAAGATACATTGTCTGTAATGGAGCTTTGCCGCTACGATATGGCTTATATGTTTGCCTATAGCGAACGCCCCGGCACCCTTGCAGAAAAAAGATATGCCGATGATATACCTGAAAAGACAAAAAAAAGAAGATTAGAAGAAATAATAGCACTCCAACGCAAGCACTCAACAGAAAGTTATGGCAACGATATTGGTAAAATAGTTGAGGTATTACTGGAAGGCGAAAGTAAACGTAGCGCAGCTGATTGGTGTGGTAGGAACTCTCAAAATAAAATGGTTGTTTTTCCTAAAAGTAATTTTAATCTCGAAAAAGGGAATTATGAAAAAGTGAAGATTACACAATCTACGGGAGCAACGCTTATAGGCGAAATAATAAGATAATAAATATAGTACAAAAAAGTTCTGAAATTTTTTTCATGGATATTCAAAGTATAAAAAACAGATTTGGAATTATAGGTAACTCACCTGCTTTAAATCATGCACTTAATATTGCGGTTCAGGTTTCTAATACAGATTTATCGGTATTAATAGTAGGGGAGAGTGGGGTAGGTAAGGAGGTTTTCTCTAATATAATACATGCATTGTCGCCAAGAAAACATAATGCATTTATTGCAGTTAACTGCGGTGCAATACCGGAAGGCACAATAGACAGTGAATTATTCGGACACGAAAAAGGTTCTTTTACAGGTGCAGTAGATAGCAGAAAAGGTTATTTTGAAACAGTGAGCGGTGGTACTATTTTTTTAGACGAGATTGGTGAAATGCCATTAGGTACACAAGCCAGACTGCTTAGGGTATTAGAAACCGGTGAGTTTATACGTGTAGGTTCGTCTAAGGTGCAAAAAACAGATGTAAGGGTAATTACTGCAACAAATAGAGACCTGCTGGAATATACACATGAAGGAAAATTTAGGCAAGATTTATATTATAGATTAAGTACAGTACCTATTAGAGTACCGTCTTTACGAGACAGAAAAGAAGATATTCCTTTGTTGTTTAGGAAGTTTGCAGCCGATTTTTCTGAAAAGTACAAAACTCAATCCGTACAATTAGACAGTCAGGCATTACAATTATTAGTAAATTACCAATGGCGAGGTAATGTTCGTGAGCTTAAAAATATTGCAGAACAGATTTCTGTCCTATCAACAGAAAAATTAATTACTTCCGATGTTTTGCAGCGATTTTTACCTCAACGCGATGCAAATAGAAGTCTTGCTTTAATACCGACGAATACACAAACCGGATTAGCAACTGCACCAAGCGATTTTAATACAGAACGTGATATTTTGTATAAACTGTTTTTTGATTTAAAAAAAGACATGAATGACCTTAAAAAAATGATTTTTGATGTTGCAAATCATCAAGGTTATACTCCTTCCGACCCGTCTGACTCCTTAGTAACTATGTATAATGAAACTGAAAATAATATAAACAGTTATAATAATACACCCATTTTATTAGAGTCTAACGACCAACACGAGGATGTGGTAGAAACCCTATATCTCGCCGACCGGGAACGGGAATATATATTAAAAGCACTTAAAAAGCATAAAAACCGTAGAAAAGACGCTGCTAATGAATTGGGAATTTCTGAAAGGACATTATATAGGAAGATAAAAGAATACAATATTGCAGAATAGAAAGGTGCTTTATTATTAGTATATTATAAACTCAAATCTTTTTCTGAAGGAACTACAATTGTTAATTTTACTCTTTGTATCCGCATTTTGTCGAGGGCAAGCACCGTGAATTCATATTGTTCAAATCGAACTACTTCATTAATGATAGGGAATTTACCTGAAATTTCTAAAATCAAACCTGCTAAAGAATCACTCTCACCTTTTGCTGCATCAAATCTATCTGACGGTTCACCAATTACTCTGCAAACGTCATTAATGAGCATTTTGCCTTCAAAAATGAAATTGTTTTCATCAATTTTTTTGTAATTGTTGTCTTCCTCATCAAATTCATCTTTAATATCACCAATTATTTCCTCCATTATATCTTCTAAAGTAATAAT
>CAIWXG010000207.1 GCA_903916555.1 uncultured Bacteroidota bacterium | reverse complement strand
TTTTATATTATTTTTCTTTGGTCGTATTTTTGATTTAGTATGAAACATTCAATTTTAAAACTATATTTGCATTCGTTTTTCATCCTTAAAATACAAAAATATTTAATTTAAAAATATTTTGTAATTACTTTTCTACAAATGATATTACTCCAACATCAGTTTTCATTAAAACAGTACAATACTTTTGGAATAGAAACATTTGCAGAATATTTTACCGAATTACAATCTGTAAATGATATATTAGAATTAACAACTTTACCTTACAGAAAGTATATTTTGGGCGGTGGCAGTAATATTTTGCTATGTAATAATATAAACGGTATTGTAATACATAACGCCATAAAAGGAATTACAATTACAAAAGAAGATACTAATTATGTGTGGCTAAATGTAATGGCAGGCGAAATATGGCATGATTTAGTACTATACAGCATAGATAAGGGTTGGGGTGGTTTAGAAAACCTTGCACTTATTCCGGGTACTGTTGGTGCCGCACCTATACAGAATATTGGTGCTTACGGTTCTGAAGTTAAAAATGTTATTGAAAGTGTTTTCAGCTGGCATTGGGAAGAAAAAAAATGGATTACACTATCTAATTCAGAGTGCAATTTTGGTTATAGAGACAGTATTTTTAAAAATAGCTTAAAAGATAAAACCTTGGTCTGTTCGGTTGTTTTTAAATTAAAAAAACAACCTGATTTTAATATTTCATATAATATTTTGGCAAATGAATTGAAAAATAGAGATATAAAAGAATTATCGGTTAAAGTAATTGCAGATGCTGTAATTCATATTCGTACTCAAAAATTACCCAATCCTAGAGAAATAGGTAATGCCGGCAGTTTTTTTAAAAATCCAACAATTGCTACATCTCAATATGCCGATATACAAAAACAATATGCCGGCATACCTTGCTACACTATTGATACTGACCATGTAAAAATACCTGCCGGTTGGCTAATAGAACAGTGTGGCTTTAAAGGTTATATAACAGGCCACACAGGGGTACATAAAAATCAAGCATTAGTTTTGGTAAATTATGGAAATGCTACCGGGCATGAAATTATAGAATTAGCAGAAAATATTTGCACTACTATAAAAAATAAATTCGGAATAATGCTTGAAATGGAAGTACAAATTTGGAAATAAATAAAATTAATTTCCATTCCTAAAAAATTTATCTATATTGTCAATTTGAATATCTCTATTAAACAAATTCTCAGCTGCCTTCAAACAATTACTTTTATATACAGAAAGTTGCGAATTATTAAGTGTTGCTATTTCTTTTATTTTAGAATTAATATCTTTAAAATCACTTGGTGCGCATACCCAACCTGTTTCCGTACTTTTAATTATTTCAGCACCTTCGCCACCACCTGTAAATAATATTGGTAAGCCCGCTGCCATTGCTTCATATATTTTAGATGGCACTGCCCCAAAAATAGCCATTTTTAGAGGTATTAAGGTAATATCGTATTGCATAATTGTTTCAGGTATTAGATTTCTTGCTACCGATTTATGCAAATAGATATTTATATTGGGATGTGCATTTAGAAATGTTTCTATTTCTACTTTTTCAGCACCATCGCCATAAATATGGAATTCTACCCCTAATTCACGAAAGTTAATATTCTTGCAAATATCAAAAACACCTTGTGCTACACCCAACAGACCGGCATATACAATTCTAATTCCGGAACTGCCGGAAGTATTTTCTATTTTTTTTATAGACCTGAATCGTTCAAAATCAACTCCATTTCTAAATAAAAGAGTTTTAATAGTGCCTTTACTATTTATGTGGTCAATAATTTGCTGCGACTGTCCAAAACATGCAAAAGATTTTACGTAAAGGTATTTTTCTACTTTTTCTAAAATACTATATACACGTCCTTTTGATATAGCACCAATTTCTAAAGCTGAAAGCGGCCAAATGTCTGAAACATTCATAATATGCTTTGCACCAGATAGTTTAGATAATAGTAAACCTGACAATGCTAAAGTTAGTGGTGGCGATTCTGTAAAAATGTAATCGGGCTTAAATTTTCTAATTTTAAATATAGAAAACATAGCTGTAAAACTAAAAGATAACATGCTGATTATCCGTGGTAAAGTTTTTTTAGAATTAGATGGATAGAGTGAATATCTTAATGTATCAATATCATTTACAGTATCTTTTAAGTAGAATTTTCCTTTATATTCATCAAAAATTTTACCCTTAGGGTAATTGGGCATTGCCGTTACTATAAGTACGCGATGTCCCCGTTTTTTTAAACCAATTGCAGTTTCTAATAATCGTGATTGGGGTGCACCCATTTCAGGGAAAAAATACTGGGTAAGAATTATTATTTTTTTCAAATTAAAGTAATTTCAGTATAAACTTGCTATTTCGGTTACAAATCTACAAAAAAAATGATTCCTTTTATATTGCATTTTTATTAACTGTTTAGAGCTTATATTTGTTTACGCTATAAATTAAATGAACTTTATACAATAGAAAAATACATTTTGATAAAAAAAATTATTTCTATAGTTGAATTTCTATCTTTACATGTTACTTATTCATGAAAAAAAATCTTTTACAACTTATATATCCTACTTTAATTTATAGCATCTGCATTTTTGCAGCAGAAAACGTTGATGCTCAACATTTCGATTTTAAAAATTTAAGTACAAACAATGTTTCTATACCTTCAACTATAAATTGCCTCGCACAAGATTCAATTGGGAATTTATGGATAGGAACTAATTTAGGTTTATATAGATACGATGGATTGGATATTACTATTTTTTCTGTAAAAAACGGACTGATAAGTAATGAAATAAATGCCTTAGCAATAGATGCAAAAGGAATAATATGGATAGCTTCGAATTCTATATTATCAAAATTTGATGGTAAAAAAGCAATAGTCTATAAAACAACAGAGCTATCGGTAAATAACAATATTATTTATGAAAAACTTTTTGTTGTAAATGATACTGTATGGTGGCTAAAAAACGGAGATGTCTATTTTGTTGCCAATGGGAAACTAAATTACTTTACCGCTGTAGGTAAAACTGCCAATAATACAGCAATATATGCAGAAAAAAACAACTTATGGTTAGCAAATAATGGAGCAGTTTATCATTACTATTCTAAAAAATGCGATACCCTATTAGTTGGCATTTTTGGCGTTGACAATTTGATTGTAAACGATATTTTTAAAGATAATCTTAAACAATATTGGTTTGCTACAACTAACGGATTGTATAAACTTACCAATAATGAAATAAAATTTTACAGTATAAGTAATGAAAGCAATAAGGAGATAAAAAACATAAAATGTATTACAGATGATAAGAATGGTTCTCTTTGGTTAGGCACTAATTATGGTGTTATAAACATAGACTCTAATAATATAGAATATTATAATAATGATAATGGTTATTGTAATTGCCCTACAACTAATTTATTTACAGACCATGACGGGGTAATATGGCTGGGAACAACAGGTAAAGGTCTCTACTGTCGTAAACCGGCTTTGTTTACCGGCTTTGCAGAAACTGATATTTCTAATAAGCAAATTCTTAGTGTGGCAAGCACAAAAGACAGTCTATTTTTGGGTACAAGAGATGGGAAACTATACACGGGTACTAAAAACAAAATAGCACCAATAAACCTACCATTTAACAATCAAGAACCCATTACGGCACTATGTTATACAAAAAATGCAACTTTATGGCTTGGTACAAAAACGAATGGTTTATGGATTTATGAAAACAATACCTATCGGAAACTATCAAGTAATGATCCATTGTTTCCATCAAACGAAATTACAGCTATCTATCAAGATAAAATGGAACGTATTTGGATAGGCTTCGCTAACGGTATAGCTGTTTTTGAAAATGAGAATTTCAAAACAATACCTTTTTTCAGTAACAGAACCAATGCCTTTTTTGAAACAGGAAAAGACAGCATTTTTATTACTACTAAAAAAGGTGTGTACTTGTTCAATAAAAATAGAATAATTAAATATATAACTAAAACAATTGCTGATAGTACAAATGTAACTTGCGGTTTAGTGCAGAACGGGAACCTATACATAGGTACAAGTGGATATGGCATTATTGCCTACAATTATTATAATAAAAACAGCTACTCTATAAACGAATCAACCGGATTCAATTCTGAATTTATTTATTATTTAGATGCCGATTACAGAGGGTCTATTTGGGCAGGAACTGGAAATGGCATTTATAAAATAAGAACATCCCAAAATAAACAGCCTGTTGTAGTTATCTATTCTAAAAACGAGGGTATAGAAGGCACAGAATATAACAATGTAGTTACAAGCACAAGCGACAGTTGTTTATGGATGGGAACAACCAACGGAGTGATCTATTATGAGCCAAAATATGATATTGGTAGTAATTGTTCTCCAAATATTATCTTAAAATCGGTACAAATAAACGGTACCGAAACCAATTACAAAAATGAATGCGACAGCTTTGATAGCTGGTATAATATCCCTTATAATTTAAGACTGCCCTATTTTAAAAACAATATAACGTTTACTTATCAAGGAGTTTCTTTAAATGGAGCCTCACTCTTACAATACAGATATAAATTAGTAGGCATAGATAAGGAATGGTCTTTATGGAGTAATAACAATAAACTAAGTTATACTGCATTAACACCCGGCAACTATGAGCTACATATACAATGTATAGCAAGCTCAAACTATGGTGTCGAACCCACAGAGCTTATTTATACTTTTACAATACTTGCACCTATCTATAAAACTGCTTGGTTTATTGGTGTTATGCTATTTGCAGGCATAATAACATTAATAATAATACAATATGTAACTAGTACTCGTAAAGAACGTCGCGAAGCAGCTTTAATAAATAAACTTACCAAACAACATAACAAACGTAAACAGAGTATAGCAAACGATTATGCCTTAGAAATAGAAAGCAAATATGGTAAGTTAATAGAGCAAATAAATGAGTTACAAAATAAAGGATTAGCTATAAAGGGACACGAACAATTAATAGAACAAATAGATGAGGAGACCCAACAGCTATATAGTGCCGCACAAGATATAGCATGGGCGCTAAACCCGGAAAATAACAATTTATATGCCCTATTGAAACAAATAGAAAATTATGGCACACTTATATATAAAGCTCCTAAATATACTTTTAGTGTAAGTAATCTAAACGAAAAATGGCAAAAAAACCAAGTGCCAATCGATATATGCAGGCAAATTGTACTGATTTTTAAAGATGCATTCTACTATAATTACCAATATGCCTATGCAGAAAAAGTATCGCTGGTATGGCAGCAAAAAAAGAAAGATGCTATGCAAATTATTTTAAAGTATGAAGGTGAAAATCTACAAACTGAAAAAATAAAACACAGCCTAAGCTTTGAATATATGCTATTAAGAGCAGAACAAATTAATGCAAAGCTATATATAGATACCATTAAAGATAAAAGCATGCTTATAAATTTAATATTTAAAATAGATTATTAATTTTTGAATGGAATAGAAATTAGCTAAATAAAAATTGAAAATCCTTATCTTTGCCACCCAATAAATTTTACCGGCAACTTTTACGGGAAGTAGCGCAGCCCGGTAGCGTACCAGGCTGGGGGTCTGGTGGTCGCAGGTTCGAATCCTGTCTTCCCGACATGAAATAACAAAAACTACAAAACCTTCTCTGAGAGCGGGTTTTGTTATTCGTACTAATTCTCCCTAATACAATTAGTATTAGATACATTTTTTTATGTTCATTATAAGAAATTCATGCTAATAAAAACCAACCATAATTAGTGTTTTTTAATAATACGTTCAACTTGTAGCGGGAAACACTCCATGTTCCAAATACCCATTAAGCCAATCTGACAAACTGGTAATTAAAATACTATTCTAAATTTCGTATCAATCATTTCAACTCTATTCAACTATTTTAGGCATATAGTTTAATGTACTATTATATTCGCTTTCATCATATCATGTACTTTACAGTGATATGGGTAAGTACCTTTCGCTGTAAATTTGTAACTGTATGTTTTTCTTGCTTTTATTTTTCCACTTTCAAATATCCCGGCATCACTTGAAACTGTATGATGCCACCAGTCTTTATTTATCCATGTAATAGTAGTATTAACAGGAATACTGAGCGTACCGGGTGAAAACCTATCATGTTTTATCCATACAGTTGTTGAACCATGATTGAGCATATCAGATTTCATTCCGTGTTTCATATTCATACAACTTGCGAACAACATACAGGACATAAAAACTAAAAGCATCCCAGCTATTGGTTTTATAATCAATTTCATATCAGAAAGTTGTTTGTTACTTGTTACTTTATCGTAATCTTTAGGGTTTGAGATTCCTCTTAATTTGCCTGAAATATCGTGGTCGGGATGTTCGTTATTGAAATCCTGATTTGTTTTAATGTCCAGCGAACTTCCTATTTTTTGACCTAACATACTTTTGGAATCCTGTTTACCGAATTCATTTTTAGCTTTTTTCATTTTTATTTTTTTATTACAATTGAATTTATTCCGCTGATGAAATTTACTATGCAAAGATGAACATGTTTTAAAGGTAAGTTTTACACAAATTCAGAATAGAGTTACATAGTTCACATATTTTTTACCCCAACGGGAACATAA
>CAIWXG010000206.1 GCA_903916555.1 uncultured Bacteroidota bacterium | reverse complement strand
TTGAATAAATATATTAAATATATTTTTTATTTTATCAAAAATTAATTTGAAAACATTAAAATTATTGTTAAAATGAGAAGTTAATTTATATGCATGGCTAACATATTAGTAGTAGAAGATGATGAAATAATGCTAAAAGCAATTAAAAACATCTTAAGTAAGGATGGTTATAATGTTATCTTAGCAAAAAACGGAAAAGAAGCGTTTGAAAAATTAGAACATGCAGATTATGACTTAGTTCTTTCGGACTTAATGATGCCGTATGCAAATGGTTTGGAGGTAATAAGTAAGTTAAAAAACGACCCTGCACGCAAACATGTAAGTATTATTATTGTATCATCGGTAGGCAATGAAGAAACAATAACGGAGGCTTTTAGACTTGGAGCTGACGATTATCTTAAAAAACCTATAATGGCAGGCGAATTACTGATTCGTATTCGTAAATTAATGGCAAACAAAACCATAAAGCATAGCTTATAAAAAAAATAAAATAGCTACAATACATGTGGAAGGTATTCTATGACCTATTATTACAAGCGTACGAACGATTTGGCTATCAACCACTTTTCATTAAGATTGCCCTTGCCTTCATTTTTATTGCTGTTTTTGCCACCCTTATTGCCTATACGGTTATCTTAATAAGGCGTTGGCGTGCTTATATACACGACAAACGCTTAGCCAGTATTACACCCAAAATTGAAGACCTGATAACCGAAGAAGTTTTACTAAACGAAAAATTAGGAATTGAACCTGTTGATGAAATAGAATTTAATCAGAATGCTATTACTGATAAAATATATAAGCAACAATGGGTAAGGCAAGCGATGATTGATATTCTTATTTCGTATAGAAAAAATTTCAGAGGTGAGGTTGGGGATTTACTTAGAAAGTTATATATTGATATGAATCTTACCAAAGATTCTTTTGATAAAATGAAAACTCTAAGGTGGGAAAAGAAAATAAGAGCTGTAATGGAATTGACACAAATGGATATTCAAATATCAGACGTAACCATTCTGCCCCTCACAAATAGTAGTAATTCATCATTACGTGCAGCAGCACGGAATGCTTATATTCAGCTTAGTAAAAACGAACCGTTTAAGTTTTTTGATATTGCTACAGAACCCCTTTTGCCTTGGGACCAGTTAGATATGTTTAAAATTATTACTACTACTAAAGATATACAAATTCCAAACTTTTCGCGTTGGGTAAGTTATTCTACAAATAAAAGTGTTGTTTCATTTTGTCTGAAATTAATTGCCTATTACGACCAGCAAAGTGCCATACCCGCTGTAATGGAATTATTAAATAATAAAGACCACTATTTTAGAGCAGATGCTATTGCATGTTTAGGAAAACTGTCGGCAGAAGCTACTGAGCCCAAATTAATTAAAATATACGAACACCAGCCGTTAATATGCCAAATAGAAATTTTAAAAGCTATCGGACAGATTGCTTCCGGCAGAAATTTGGAATTTCTAAAACAAGAAT
This sequence comes from uncultured Bacteroidota bacterium, assembly GCA_903916555.1. Classification (GTDB taxonomy): domain Bacteria; phylum Bacteroidota; class Bacteroidia; order Chitinophagales; family Chitinophagaceae; genus CAIYTT01. The sequence continues at coordinate 30,516 of CAIWXG010000206.1, read as the reverse complement.
TATCTTATTCTGCTAATTTTGATATAAGAATGAATGCTGCAAGAGCTATAATAAGCCATGGAACAGAAGAATCGAAAGCAATAGTAGAAGAATTATTAGAAACATCGTATGACGAAAATAAATTAATAATAAAACATTGTCTCAATCCTTTAATTAAATAGTAATGTTTGGTGCTAATCCTTTCTGGTATTATCTTACTGTCTTTTTTGAGGGCACGGTTTTCGTGTATGGTATCATGTTGCTTTTACTTTATGCAATGTTGGCTATAATGTCTTTTTTAAATATACAAGTATATCAGAAAAAAGAAAGTTATACAGATTATAAAGTTGTGGTAGGTTCACCATTAGCACCGGGTATTTCTGTTATTGCACCGGCATTTAATGAAGGGCTTACTATTATTGATAATGTAAGGTCATTACTTACATTCGACTATCCCAAATATGAAGTTATTATTATTAATGATGGTAGTACAGATGATACTCTAAGTAAAGTATGCGAAGAATTCTCATTGATAAAAGTTGATTTTGCATATAATATTAAAATACAAACTAAAGAAGTAAGAGGTATCTATAAATCTACAGATGATGCTTATGCAAAATTAGTAATTGTTGATAAAGAAAATGGTAAAGCAAAAGCTGACGCTACGAATGCAGGAATAAATGCATCTTCATTTCCTTACTTTTTATGTACCGATGTTGACTGTATATTACATGAACAAACATTATCTAAATTAATAAGACCTGTACTTGAAGAAGATAAAAAAAGAGTAATAGCCACAGGTGCTACATTAAGAATAGCCAATTCGTGCGATATTGATAAGGGTGTAATTACAAAAATAAGAGCACCAAGACCTTTTTTGGCTCGCTTTCAGGAAATGGAATACATCAGGGCATTTGTATTGGGTAAAATGGGCTGGAGTTTAATAAATGCCGTACCCAACGTATCGGGTGGTTTGGGTATGTTTGATAAAGAAATAGTTATTAAAGCCGGCGGCTATGATGCCGCCTCATTTGGGGAAGATATGGAGTTAATGATGCGCATGAATAGGTATTGCTACGACAATAAAATACCAAGTGCCATAAGATATATTCCTGCTACCTTATGTTGGACAGAAGGCCCAACATCCCTAAAAATATTTATGCGGCAAAGAACCAGATGGGGTAGAGGTTTAATACAACTGGTATTGGCACACAGAAAAATGTTCTTTAACCCCAGATATGGTATTGTAGGAATGGTTATGTTTCCCTATAATTTTATTTTTGAGTTTATGGCTCCTGTAATTGAATTTTTAGGAATAATATATTATATACTACTTATTATTTTTGGTCAGGTTAACTGGCCTTATGCTATTATACTTTTAATATTTGTTTATACCTATTCAATAATGATTTCTACAATAGCTGTATTGTGGGACCATTTAACATCTAAATATTATAAAGATTGGATGGATGTAGTTAGAGTCGCATCAATGGTATTTATAGAAATGATTTTATATCACCCATTAATTGTTATATTTGCATTAAGAGGATATATATTTTTTCTTACAAATAGAAAACACTCGTGGGGTAATATGCAAAGAAAAGGCTTTAAAAAATCGGAGACAAAGCCGGCAACCGCATAAATTAATTTGTATTATGCACAGTATTGTTAAGTTTTTTAGTGAAGAAAACGGATTCTGGAACACCATTGGTACTTTTTACCAATCGGCAGTCTTTGTTTATGGTACTACCTTGCTCTTTTGCTACGCTTTACTGGCTATGATGTCCCTTATATCTATCAGAAATTACATGAAGAAGAACGCTTCTGTAAACTATGATATTATTGTAGAATCACCATTAGCACTGGGTATTTCTGTAATTGCACCTGCATTTAATGAAGGGGTTACCATAATTCAAAATGTACGTTCGCTGCTTACATTAAACTATCCTCGTTTTGAGGTTATTATTATTAACGATGGAAGTACAGATGATACACTTGAGAAATTAATAGAAGAATACCAACTCATACAGGTTGATTATGCCTACCGCGAAAAATTAAATTCCCAACCCATAAGACGAATTTTTAGATCTACTAACCATGCATTTGAAAAATTAATGGTGGTAGATAAAGTAAACGGTAAAAGTAAAGCGGATGCATCGAATGCGGGTATAAATGTATCTTCTTACAATTATTTCTTATGTACCGATGTAGATTGTATCTTGGATAAAGACACTCTGATAAAACTCATAAAGCCATTTATGGACCAGGAAACCACTAAAATAAAGGAAATAGGTGAACCTTGTCCTGAATGTGGTTTTGTGCATATTCAAGAAGACCATACACGTGTTATTGCTTCCGGTGCTACATTAAGAATGGTTAACTCTTGCGAGGTTGACGGAGGGCTGTTAATACGTGTTCGTCCGCCTGCACGTTTCTTACCACGTTTTCAGGAAATGGAATATATACGGGCATTCGTATTAGGTAAAATGGGCTGGGATTTAATCAATTCAGTACCAAATGTATCCGGTGGATTAGGGATGTTTGATAAAGAAATTGCAGTAATGGCAGGTGGTTACGACCCCAAATCTTTTGGTGAAGACATGGATTTGATAACCAGAATGTGTGCCTTTATGAAAGACAACAAAAAGAAATACTCCATAAGATATGTACCAATGACTCTTTGCTGGACGGAAGGCCCTACTACATTAAAAGTATTCGGTAGGCAGAGGTCGAGATGGGCGAGAGGGCTTGCACAGATAATGAGCATACACCACAAAATAATTTTTAATCCTAAATATGGAAGATTAGGAACTGTGGTTTTTGCTTATAACTTTTTATATGAGCTATTGGCACCTATTATTGAATTTACAGGTATTCTTTTTTACATATATTTAATATTAACAGGACAAATTAACTGGCCTTACGCCATTATATTGATAATATTTGTATATACTTATTCTGTAATGATTACTACATTAGCTTTGTTATGGGACCAAGTAACGTTTAGATATTACAAAACATGGGGAGAGGTAATGGGTTTATGCTTAATGGCATTTTTAGAACCATTTGTTTATCACCCATTGATTCTTTTCTTTTCTATTAAAGGATATGTGAACTTTATATTTAATCGCAAGCACGTATGGGGTAATATGCAGCGACAAGGCTTTGGCGCACAAACCAAGAAAAAAACTATGCTAAAAGCTACAGGATAAGGGTTTTTTATGGGTTTTTAGTTTTTATCTACCCATTTATTATATAGGTATTTTTATTGGCTTTTTTAATGCTATTCATGCTTATTCTTCCGAACGAAATGAAATGTAGAATCTGCCTAATGTGAAAGATGACTTGAAAAACAAGTGCTTAACCTCAAGTATATTTTTACATTTCATTTCGCCCCGAAGAAAAATCGGGACTTCATTTCATTGCGAAATGACGGCATTTTTTGTGCATTTTTTGTACTTTTTTATTGCTCAGTATTGAGTGCCATTTCTTCATGAAGCCCTTTTTCAGTGGGCTTCATGAAGAAAATAATTTACTTGCCTATTAAAAGCTTTTTGATGAAGCTGTTGCCGTCGTCAGCAGTAATTTTACAAATATATAAACCGAATGAAAGGTTTTTAATATTAAATTCAACGTTAATGTTATATACGTAATTACCAACTAATTTGCCGGTAATATCGTAAAGTTCTATTTTATTATTACCGGTCATTAAGTAATTATCTTTAATGGTAAAATAACTATTTGTAGGATTAGGGAAAAGTAGAATATCTTCGTTTGTATTTGCAAATACCTCTACCTCTGTACGAGTACATATAACACTACCATATTTATATTTAGCAGCAAATAAGGCTTCGCTCCCAACATTTTGTATTAATGTATCGGGTCCAAATTTCAAACCTACACTAACTGTAGAATAGTCGCCGGCAACATAAAAACTACTTTTATTATCTACTAAAATATTATTAAAATCATCACCGCCGCCCGGTATATAAAAACTGGTATCATAATTGCCGCTGGTATCATAATTTACAATAAAGGTAGGTTCCTCAATTATGGGTGCAGTTAGAACATGCCCACCAAAATTCATAATATATTCTGTTGTGTTATGACCAAATTGGCCGCATAACCATATTTTTCCGCAAGCATCAATATCCATACCGTAAACAGCATCCGCACCCGAATCACCTACTGATTTTGCCCATTTAAAAACGCCATCCGGATTAAATTTTGCAATAAAAGCATCACCATTTCCAACATAAGGTAGTGTATCAGTACCATAAATAACATTTGTATCGCAACTTCCGGCAATATAAATATTACTGTTTAGGTCTGTTTTCATATTGTAGATGTTTAATCTGTTTTTATTAGAAATTGCCCACAAAGGATTTCCGCTACTATCTAATTTTGCTAAAAATGTTATTGGGTGTCCACCATTCATGGTGTCATATAATTTAGTAGAGCCTATACTCATTGAGTCGGAATAAGAAGCCCCCGTGAAATAAACATCGCCTTTGGCTGAAGCAGTAATAGCAGCACTAAACTCTATAGAACTACCGCCAAAACCTTTAGCCCAAATTACATTACCCGCTGTATCATATTTTGCTACAAAAACATTATCACCTATACCCCAGTTTGACAATACCACACTCCCTAAAGTGAGGCTGCCAACAGGATAATCAGAAGTTACATATACATTATCAGCACCATCTATTGCAACGCAATTAGACGTATTAAAATAAACCTCGCCTATAGTTCTTACCCATAAAGCATGACCTGCCGGGGACAGTTTCATTAAAAAAACTGCCGGTTGCGAAGGTGCTAAAGGATTTAAAAGATTAAAAGTATCTATGGTTGCCACGCTACTGTCTGAACTGACTAATACGTATAAATTGCCTACTCTATCAGTTATCATACCACCGGTATTACAATTAGAATGTCTTACAGCAGTAACCCATTGATAAAGACCTGAAGAGTCTATTTTTACAATTACTAATGGCTCGTAACCCATATTATTATATAATGCCAATGTCCCGAAAATTGAAGAATCTCCCCACCCATAACCTGCCACAAATATATTTCCAGTACGGTCTAATACTGCAGCTTGTTCATCAAAACCATAATAAGGTGTATTAGGGTGGGTGCTTCCAACACCCCATTGCCAACCTGTTTGTGCAAAAGAGCTTAAAGTAACTGCAAAACTTAAAAATAGGAGGACAAATAATTTCTTATGCATAAAATATATTTTTGAACTCAAATATAGATAAATTAGTTTAAAAAATTAAATACTTTTATATTTTAAAAAACAACAATGAAGAAAAGATATTTATTTATTTATTTTACCATTATTCTACAAAAAATATTTTGTAGAATTAGAATTATTTACGCGTGAAGAATATTTATTACTTATAAATTGTACAAAATACAATAAGTGCTTACTTTCTTCATAAAAAGTACCATGTAATTAAAATAAAACAAATATAAAAATAAAACAAAATGGGATTGCATTTATAAAACAGAAAACCTTTTTAAGTAATAGATATTAAATATTTTGTACTACTTTTGAGGCAAATTTATATATGGGTACAAAACTTTCTGTAAATATTAATAAGATAGCAACATTAAGAAACAGCAGAGGTGGTAATAATCCTAATGTTATAAAAGCTGCAATAGATTGCCAGAAATTTGGTGCAGATGGTATTACTGTACACCCAAGACCGGACGAGAGACATATTACTTATAACGATGTGCGTGAAATAAGCAAAAACATTACTACTGAATTTAATATTGAAGGTAACCCCAACGAGGATAAATTTGTAGCTTTGGTATTAGAAATAATGCCTGCACAGGTAACACTTGTTCCTGATGCTGTAGGGCAGCTAACATCTAACCACGGATGGAATACGATAAAAGAAAAAGACTATTTAAAAAAGACTATTGAACTATTTAAAAATGCAGGTATCAGAGTTTCTATTTTTATAGACCCTGTAGAAGAAATGGCTGCCGCTGCTGCCGATACCGGCACAGACCGAATAGAATTATATACGGAATATTATGCTAGAACGTACCCTAAAAACAGAGAAAAGGCAATAGCAGACTACGTTAAAACAGCAAGAATAGCAGAGGCAAAGGGCTTGGGAATAAATGCGGGACATGACCTTGATTTAGAAAATCTAAGGTACTTTCATCAATCTATACCTTATTTGTTAGAAGTCTCTATTGGTCATGCTCTTATTTGCGATGCATTATACTTTGGGCTTGAAAACGCTGTGCAATTATATAAAAGAGAATTGAATGCTTATTATAAATAATACACATGTGTAAATTTATTAACTATAAATAAATAATTTCTAATTTTTTATTTTATAAATATCAAAAAATAGTACCGATTTCAAAAATGCTGTATTTCATTTAAAGTAATACCGCAAAAAATTATTATCATTGCAAGTAATATACCAATTGGGCTATTTATGAAAAAAATTTTCGTTTTAGTTATACTATTATTTATACAAAGCAATTTAGTTGCACAACATGATTTTGGGGTTTCTACAAGTAACTGGTGCGGTTTGAACGGTTTATTTTTGAACCCTGCCAATATTGCAGATTGCCCTTACAAATTTGCTATGGACTTAGGTAGTGCCAATTTGGGCTTTGATAATAACATGGGTACTTTTAATTTAAGTGGTGGCGGGTCTTTTAATTATTCAGGTGCAAGCTCATTAAATACAATTGCAGCATACGACCTACACATGCCCTTAAGTTTTATGGTGAGCATAGGCGATAAGCATAGTATCGCATTTTCTGCTCGCCTTCGTGCTATGGTAGAGTTTAAAAATTTTAATCCTAATCTTTACGATGCATCGTCTAATACCAGTTACGCTTTATCTGGAAATCCTTTTGTTGCAGCACAAAATTTCAATATGACAGCACATATTTGGGAGGAAGTTGGCGTATCTTATGCTACCGTATTGTACGATAACATAAAAAGTGAATTAAAAGCAGGAGTAACTTTAAAATATTTGGGCGGGGCTGTTTATTTAAGTCTGAAAGGTAATAATATTAATGCTACTTTTTATAATGGTTCCGATTCATTTACTGCCACAAATACTGATGTTGAATTCGCAAGTAATGTTGTTGCAGCATCTAATGCAGTAGGTTCTACAGGTACTAATCTGTTTGGCAATTTATTTGGTGCTAATATGGGTTCCGGCTTTGGTGCCGATTTTGGCATTGTATATATGTATAGGGGCGAAAACTATGATTACAGATGGGACCACTTAGGTTCTAATAATAAGTATAAGTATAAATTATCTGCTTCTGTTACAGATATTGGTGCTATAACGTACCCGGCAGGTACCAATTCTAAAGTAAGTGTATCAGGTAGTGGTACAGTAACGGGTTCGGGGCTTAGTGCGAATGCAAATAATTATACCAGCTTTAAAAACTACGCATTAACAAGAGGATTTACTGTAGATACGTCATCGGGTGCTACATCTGTATATTTACCTACAGCTTTAATATTAAGTGGTGATTTTAGAATTATTAAAAGTTTTTTAATAAATACTACCTTCCTTGCTAATATGGCAAATGTGCAAAATTTCGGCAATTCTTATTTCAGCCAGTTAACTATTACCCCCAGAGTTGATAGACCCAATTTTTGTATTGGCTTACCTATAACTTACAGTATGCTTGCCAATGATGTAAAAGTTGGTATAGGGTTAAGAATAAAAAACCTATATGTAGGTAGCGACGATTGCCTTGGTTTAGCAGGTATGAGTGCCCATGGCTTAAATATTTATATGGGCGGATACATAGCATTTGCAAAAAGAGGCAGAAAATTAATATAAAAAAGGGCAACTAATTCATCACTCATTACACACTCATTAGCTGCCCTGTAAAACATTATGGAATTATTGCAGTTATTGAAGGTAAAACAGTTATTATATATACGATTCTTTATAAATATAAATAGCTTCTTATTAAACAGACTACATATTATTTGTTTATTTCTATAATGAAGATAAGTTGCTAATAAAAGTGGAGAAATTAATTTGGAAATAGTGGCTTGGTTTAGAATCTGGTATAAAGGGAATTGTTTTGTTGCAATATTATCAATACTTCTTATTTTCGATTTCTCTGCGTTACATAGGGCGAACAGGAGATAAAGATGCTATTCATTTTAGTTCAGGTCTCTGTAAATGTTCTCAAATTGGTTTTACTAGTACTCCTAAATGGCATTTCAGAACATTAGTAAGAATGGTGATTAAATTAGTTATCGGCTATTTAGCTAATAGTAATATCTCTCCCCCTCTCATAAAAGCAACTACCCTAAAAAATTTAAAATAGAATTGGATTAACCAAATAATATTGCTTTTCAAACCAATATACTGACCTAATTTTACTATAGGCTTTGAAGCAGGTGGCTTATTTGTGCGTTTAAATGTTATATTCATTTAAAAGTAAGCCCCCACCTGTACGGGCAGGCAAGCAGGGCTACCTAATATAAATTTTTCATACCAATTTTAATGTCTAATAGGTATGAATATTAAAGTACTTCATTGGGCAAAGCATCGCGTATGTATATTGTAAATATATATTATTTTCCTTTCAAAAAACAATCTGCCCGCAACATCCTTATTACTAATAAGGATGTTACGGGCAGATTTATTCATATTATATTTATATTACCTAGCTATACTCACAGCTCTCAACTCTCTTATAACTGTAATTTTTATTTGACCCGGGTATTGCATTTCTTTTTGTATTTTATCTGCTATCTCGAAAGATAAGCGTTGGCTGTCGGCATCTGTTATCTTTTCTGCTTCAACAATAACCCTTAACTCCCTGCCTGCTTGTATTGCATACGCTTTTTCTACACCTGTGTAGGCTAATGCAAGGTTTTCCAAATCTTTAATACGTTGCAGATAGCTTTGCATCATTTCTCTTCTAGCACCGGGCCTTGCACCACTAATGGCATCGCAAGCCTGCACAATTGGCGATATTATATAAAGCATTTCCATTTCATCGTGGTGGGCACCAATTGCATTAACAATAGAAGGATGTTCACCACATCTTTCTGCAATTTTGGCACCAAGCAATGCATGGCTTAATTCTGTTTCCTCATCAGGTACTTTACCAATATCATGTAGTAAGCCGGCTCTTTTTGCAAGTTTCACTACTTTTTGACCTAAACCAAGTTCTGCCGCCATTATACCGCATAAATTGGCAGTTTCTTTAGAGTGCATTAATAGGTTCTGTCCGTAAGAAGAACGGAAACGCATTTTACCTACTAATCGTACCAAGTCTTTATGTAAGCCATGCACACCCAGTTCAATAATAGTACGCTCACCAATTTCCATTATTTGTTCTTCCAGTTGTTTCTTGGTTTTTTCTACAACCTCTTCAATACGTGCAGGGTGTATTCTGCCGTCTTGTACTAAACGTTGCAAAGATAGTCGTGCTATTTCTCTGCGTAGCGGGTCGAAGCAGCTAAGAACTATTGCTTCAGGGGTGTCGTCAATTATTAAATCTACACCGGTAGCGGCTTCAATAGCTCGAATATTTCTACCTTCTCTACCTATTATTTGTCCTTTTATTTCGTCGCTTTCAAGATTAAATACAGTTATTGCATTTTCAATAGTCTGCTCTGCTGCAACTCTTTGAATAGATTGAATAATAATCTTTTTAGCTTCTTTATTGGCATTTACTTTAGCCTCTTCCATTATGTCTTTTACATAAGCCATAGCACGGGTACGAGCCTCTTCTTTTACCAATTCCATCAATTCAAGTTTGGCTTGTTCGGCAGACAAACCGGACACTTTTTCTAATCTTTTTATATGCTCTTCGTGATGACGGTCTAATTCTATTTTCTTTACATTAAAAGATTCTGTTTGTCTTTCCAGGTTTTCTTTTAATGTTTCATTATCTTGAATTTGTTTTTGTAAGGCCGCAGTTTTATCGCTAATAGATTGTTGCTGTTGTTTTATTTTGTTTTCAGCTTCAACTAATTTTTGGTTTCTAATTGTTACCTCTTTTTCATGCGAGCTTTTAAGTTGTAAAAATTGTTCTTTTGCTTCAAGTATTTTCTTTTCCTTTAATGTTTCTGCCATTAAATTGGCATCTTCTATTGTTTTTTTCGCTAATGCATCTGCATCTTCTATTTCTTTTTTTGTATTTTTTGCAAAAATTAATTTACCCAGAAATATGCCAATAGGTACTCCCGCTATCGCAATGATAACTAATATTATCTTCATTTTGTTTTGTAGCTTTTAAGTGAAAAATGTTCATTATTAATAAAAATAAGCAATATAAAAAAACAATATATATCTGCTTACTATTTAAGCGTGCTAAGTTAAGAAAAGATTTTTGGAAAAATTTACTTCACATTATACATATATTACCATAATGTTAAAAACTTATCATTTAGATACTGATAGATAAATTATCTTTATGGCGTTTATTAATTCCATGATGATTTTAGCCTATTCTTTTTGCAACGTTACCTTAATGCCTATCAGAAGCGAACCAACGCATAAATCTGAACAAATTAGCCAATTATTATATGGCGAAAGAGCTGAAATACAACAGGTAAACAACAGTGAATGGGCAAAAATAAAATGTGCAAACGATGGCTATGAAGGGTGGTGTAAAGTTGCACAATTAACCATGATTACTTATAAAGAATACAAAAAAACAATTAAATATATTTCATATTCTAATTTCAATGCTCTATTGTTAAATAATTACAAACTTTATTTGCCTTTAGGCTGTGAACTTACCTATTTAAAAAAATTAAACACTGAATTTAAACTAATCAAATTTAATGGCAAAAAAATAGATATATCAAAAACAATTTTTAAAGTTGATGATGTTATTAATGCTGCTACTAATTACATGAACGCACCCTATTTATGGGGAGGTAGAAGTGTGACAGGTATAGATTGTTCCGGCTTGACACAAATGGCTTATAAACTATGTAATTTTTCACTACCACGAGATGCAAGCCAGCAAGCTAATATTGGTGTTTTAGTAGATTTTCTGCAAAGTAGTATTTGTGGTGATTTAGCTTTTTTTGATGACAAAGACGGTAAAATTGTACATGTAGGCATACTTATTGATAACCAAACAATTATACATGCAAGCGATACCGCAGGCAAGGTAACAATAGATAAAATAGACCAAGGAGGCATAATAAGCACAAAACAAAAAAAGAGAACCCACAAATTAAGATTCGTGAAAAGAATATTTAATTAATAATATATTATTTAATATTGTATTGATTAAAATAGCATTCTTTAAAGTAGCATATTATCAATAAGTCTTATTGCACCAATCTTAGCAGCTATAAAAACAATCATATTTGTAGCAGGTTCAAAATCATTTAAGATTCTTAAAGTTTCAGCATCCGCCAACTGAATATATTCCGGCAGTAGTCCTTTTTCTGTAAGTAACTCTTCGCATTGCATTTTTACAGTTGCAAAACTATCGGTATTTTGTTTTGTTTTAATAGATACCAGACATTGATAAATTACACCTGCCACCGAACGTTGGCTTTCAGTAAGTCTTCTATTACGAGAGCTCATAGCTAGCCCATCATCTTCGCGGTAAGTAGTGCAAATATGTACCTTAATATTATTTATTTTTAAAAGTACAAGTAATTGTTTTATTACCATGCATTGTTGGTAATCCTTTTGCCCTAAATAAAGGCTGTCCGGCTGCACAATATCTAATAAACGACCTACAACTTGCCCCACACCTTTAAAATGTCCGGGTCTGCCTGCTCCTTCTAATATCGTATCTAAATACCCGAAATCATACGATTTTATACCGGCTTCACCATCAGGATAAATTTCTTCTACAGACGGTAAGAAGAGTATATCGCAATTGGCTTTAATTAACAAATCAATATCTGCCGGTGTAGAAATAGGATATTTTTCAAAATCATTTTTATCATTAAACTGGGTAGGATTTAAAAATATACTGCATACAACAATATCATTTTCTTTTTTTGCTTTATTTATTAAAGAAATATGACCGATGTGTAATGCACCCATTGTAGGCACAAAGCCAATGTTAGTACTACTTTTATGTACTTCAGAGATATAATTTTTTATATCATCAACCTTTTTAAAGATAATCATGCAACTATTTTTTGAATAGGGGCTGCAAAATAACATTGTAATTCAATATTTTCGTAATTTTGCAAACTATTTAGGTAATTTGTACTTATAATAAATTCTTTTGCATGTCTATAGACACAAAGAAACGAGTTTTAATAATCGCTAACGAGCTTTCGCCTTACACAGAATTTACCGATTTTGCGCAGGTGCTAAATAAGTTGGCTATTAAAACTTTTGATTCGGGTATTGAAGTGCGGGTTATTATGCCGCGTTTTGGAGTTATTAACGAGCGTCGCCACAGGCTGCATGAAGTTGTACGACTATCGGGCATTAACGTAATTATAGATAAAGATGATTATCCATTAATTATTAAAGTTGCCTCTTTGCCTAATGCCCGCTTGCAGGTTTACTTTATGGATAATGAAGATTATTTTAAAAGGAAATCCGTTTTTCGTGATGACCAAGATAATTTTCATGACGATAATGGTGAGCGAATGATTTTTTTCTGTAAAAGTGCTTTAGAAACTGTTAAAAAATTTGGTTGGCCGCCACACGTTATACATTGCCATGGTTGGATGACCTCCCTTATCCCCTTATATTTAAAAACTACTTATAAAAAAGAGCCTGTTTTCGGATATTCAAAAGTAATATATACTGCACAAGCCAGCCAATTTACGGAAACATTGAATGCCAATTTCGAGAAAAAAGCAACCATTAGTACTGATATTAAAGAAAAAGACTTTGATGTATATCGCGATGGAACCAATGTAGCCTTAAATCTTGGTGGTGCAAAATATGCCGATGTTGTTGTTTTGGGTTCCGAAAATCTGGAGGAGGAAATTACAAATGAAATTAAGCCCAACAGATATAAAAAAGTTCTTAGTTACGAACAAGGTTGGAAAGAGGATATTACACCATTATTAGACTTATATAAAAGCTTAACAGAGCTTTAGTTTTTCTTTTATCAACTTAGCGTAAATTTTATACTTTGAATCTTAAAAAAAATAATTATACTTTTTTACGTATAATTCTATTAATAAATATTATTATCTTTTCTGCTTGTAAAGAAAACATACATATAAGCACTAAAGTTTCGCCTGCTAACGACACCGTTGGTATTTACAGTACTTCATTAGGATGTATTACCCATACCTTTTTCGATGATACAATATCTACAAGTACTAATATTGGCGGTATTCCTATTTATCAAGCAATCGGTTCTGTTACAGACCCTTTTTTTGGTAATATAATTGGTGCTACCTATTTTCAGGTTATTCCGGCCGCTTCGGGTTTTACCTTTGCAGTTAACGATACCATAGATTCTGTTGTAATGGTAATGCCATATAGCGGTTATACATGGGGCGATACAGCCAATCAAACTATAACACAAAGCTACCAAGTATTTTATTTAAACGATTCAATAGGCTATTCTACAAATTACAATTCATACAATACGAAACCTATTGATTTTGCTAATCCGTTAAGTAAACCAGTTACTGTAAATCTTTATCATCTAAAAGATTCTCTTTTCCCGGTATATTATCAGCATCAATCGGGTTTAAGAATAAAATTAGATAGTGCCAAGTTTTTATCTAAGCTAAATACAGCCCTAAATTACACTGCTGCAAGTGGCAACCCATTGCCGCAAACATTTATTAATTATTTTAATGGCTTGTGTGTTAAAGTTGCAGATTCAAGACAATCAACCTCTGCTATGCCTTATTTCGAATTAGATGGTTCTACACCCTATGCTCAAGCCGGTGTTCTTGTTTATTATCATTCCTACCCGGGTGATACCTCTTATGCTCAATTTTATTACAATACAACCTATTGTGCGCATCTAAATAACGTAAATAATTCTTTCAGTCGCTTCCCTGTAAATAATTTATATCAATCAACACAGGTTAATGATAGTATTATTGCTTTGCAGAACCAACCCGGTGCAGGTATAGATATTAAAATTTATGGAATAAACTCATTACCCAAAGGCATCATTAATAAGGCTGAATTAGTATTTCCATTATTACCGGCTTATAATAATACTGTTTTTTATGGTCCCGAAAAAATATATACTATCGGTATCAGTAGTGCCACCTATCCACAAAGCTATATACAGGGGCAGGCTTATACCGTTGCAGACAGATACCCGCTTACAAGCATTACACCACTTACAATGTTAGACGGGTATCCACATGGTGCTTATTATTCAGTAGATATACCAAGGGAATTAATGCAGGCTATTGCACAAAAAAGTGATACAATACATTTACATATTAATGGAACTCAGGATTTTTACGGTGCTGCACACTTAGTATGTGGAGGAGGAAATTATCCGGTAACAAATTTGAGAACTAAACTAAATGTAGTATATTCCAAAATAAATTATTAAACTAAAATATATTTTTTTATGTGTGGTATAGTAGGTTATATTGGCAAAAAACAAGCTTATGACATCTTAATAAAGGGATTGAAAAGACTTGAATACAGAGGCTACGACAGTGCCGGAATTGCTCTACTTAATGGTGGAATGACCCTTTTTAAGAAGGCAGGCAAAGTAATGGACCTTGAGAAAATTGTTGACAAAAACAATATACATTCTTGTATTGGTATTGGACATACAAGGTGGGCAACACATGGTGAACCTAACGACAGAAATGCACATCCGCATATTTCTCAATCTGGTAATTTAGCAATTATTCATAATGGTATTATAGAAAACTACGCATCTATAAAAGCTGAATTAGAGACACGTGGCTATGTTTTTCATTCCGATACTGATACCGAAGTATTGGTAAACCTTATTGAAGAAGTACAAAAAGCAGAAAATACGAGTTTAGATAATGCAGTGCGTATAGCCTTAAATGAGGTTGTAGGGGCTTATGCAATCGTTATATTAAATAAAAATAATCCTAATCAGTTAATTGCTGCCCGCAAGGGTAGCCCTTTGGTAATAGGTATTGGTGATAACGAGTTTTTTATTGCATCAGATGCATCACCGATTATTGAATATACTAAAAATGTAGTTTATTTAGACGACCAAGAATATGCTGTAATAAATAATGATGGTAATTATGCTATCAGAACGTTAGGCAACATTGAAAAAAGCCATGAGATTAAGAAACTGGAATTTTCTCTTGAAAAAATTGAAAAAGGCGGTTTCGATCATTTCATGCTTAAAGAAATATACGAACAACCTAAAGCAATTGAAGATGCATTGCGTGGCAGAATGAGTGCACAACAGGGCTGGATAAAATTAAGCGGTATAACTGATTACCTAAATAGAATAGACAAAGCACAGCGTTTTATTATTACTGCTTGCGGCACATCGTGGCACTCCGGCTTAATAGGCGAATACTTAATAGAAGATTTGGCACGCGTACCGGTAGAAGTAGAATATGCATCGGAATTCCGTTACCGTAACCCTATTTTACATGAAATGGATGTGGTTATAGCCATTTCACAATCGGGTGAAACTGCAGATACGTTAGCAGCTATTGAAATTGCAAAAAGCAGACAAGCATTTATATATGGTATTTGTAATGTAATTGGTGCTTCTATACCAAGAGCATCGCACAGTGGCAGCTATACACACGCAGGGCCTGAAATTGGAGTAGCATCAACAAAAGCTTTTTCTACGCAAATTACGCTTCTTACACTTATTGCTTTGCAGTTAGCACATAGTAAGGGTACCATTTCTACCCCAAAATTGCGTGAAATACTATATGAATTAGAACAGATACCTAAGAAAATTGAAGAAACATTATTATTAAACGATACTATTAAAGAAATAGCTACTATCTATAAAGATGCAACCAACTTCTTATACTTAGGTAGGGGCTATAATTTCCCGGTAGCATTAGAAGGAGCGCTTAAGCTAAAAGAAATATCGTATATACATGCAGAAGGATACCCGGCAGCAGAAATGAAACACGGTCCTATTGCATTGATAGATGAAAATATGCCCGTGGTTTTCTTAGCTACCAACAAAAGTGCATACGAAAAAATATTATCTAATGTGCAAGAAGTAAAAGCCCGTAAAGGAAAAATTATAGCAGTTGTGCTTAAAGGCGATACACAAATAAGAGCCTTAGCAGACCATATTATTGAAGTACCTGAAACAGAAGAAATACTATCGCCACTTATAACTATTGTACCATTACAATTACTTGCATACCATATTGCCATTATGCGTGGATGCAATGTAGACCAACCAAGAAATCTGGCAAAATCAGTTACTGTAGAGTAATGTTAATTTTATATATAAAAAAGCTCCCTTGTTTATGGCATTGGGAGCTTTTTTAGTGTTTATTAGGTGTATTATTTTATAAGTGTGTTTTTTATATATGTGTTATTTTTTTTATTTTTCGTAGATAATTAATTTCATAGATTTTTGCAATAGCTGGACAACTAAAATAAAATATACAAATAATAATTTAGCTAAAGTAATTTATAATTGTTATAAAGGGTTATTCAATCCAAACTAAAATACGGAATCCTTGTAAACTACATTTAAAACCCAGATAGGGATGAAATAATTATGGGAATATTATTTATTTTCTTCTAAAACTCCGACAGGGTGATATCAATATAATACCACCCCTGTCGGGTTTTTAAGTATTAATCTATTTTTTTTATATAATAATAGCAGCCCCATTGGGATTTTTTTGAATTTATAAAAAATAGATATTATTTCACAACTTCCCCCCAACCACCTAAACAATCTTCTTATCAGGCTTAGCTAATAAAAATGTTTCCGCAATAAGCATTAGAATTGCAAAAAACAAGCATACTTTCCATATCGGAAATGGCTCTATATTGTCAATATCATTAGTATTGTTGGTATCATTAATACTAATCCATTTTATGTTTTCTGCTTGCCATTCTTTTTTTAATTTTTCAATATCTTTAAAAATTAGTTGCGATTCACTTTTATTCTGGTTTAATGCCACTAATACAGTATCGCTGTTATGCGAAGCTAGTTTATAGAATCCCGGTTGTTGGGTTACCTCATTTATAAATACATCTATACCTGTGCCATTGGCATGTTGTGGAGGTATGGCATCTAAACCGGCAGAAAACAAATGAACTGTACTCCTTTCTGTTGCATTGGCTAGCGATAAATATACAGATTGCTGCGTACCTGCCATTACGGCGTTTACACTACTACTGCCGGCTTGCATTGCCATCTCGTATAAAAAAGGTGTGAAAAAATAACTGCCTGGAAAATTGCCCGACTGTAAATCGGCTGCACTCGTCAATAAATAAAACTTGCCTTTTGTAGGTGTATAACAGGCTAACATGGGGTCGCCATTTCGGTAACTTAATATAGATTGCTGATTGGCACTTAAACCAGCACTTATTATATAATGCCAATTAGCAACAGGCAACTGTACATTTTCAGATAGGTTATCAAATAGATTTTTTACTAAATTACTTCCTTTTTGTATCGTACTTGCCGCTTGTACCGCTGTGTCTATACCTGTAATGTTTATGTCGCCAATTTGTTTTAAGCCCTCATTTAAAGAATTGATATTACTTGTTTTACCCGGAAAAAACACAATACTTTGTCCGTTTTGCAAGGCGGTATTAATTGTTTTAGCCAACACGGTGCTAATAGATGTAACGCCATTTAATATTACTAAATTATAATCTTTCCAGTTAGATACGTTGCTGTTTATATCAGTTTGGTTGAGCCTGAAACCGTTATAAGCCTTAAAAGATGCTAATATATAAGGATTCATCTGCCCTTCATTAACTACCAATATAGATAAATTTGGCGAGCTGCGTGCAGCAATTCTAAACGTATCATCAAAATGAAGTTCTCTATCGTTTATTTTTAATTCTATTTGTTGCCAGTCGGCATTAGTTACCTGAAACTGTAATGTATCTATACTCTCACCCTTATCTAAATTAAGAGAAACAGCATTTTTTACTTGCCCGTTAAGCTTTAACTGTAATACGGTACTTTCGGTATTTGGTTTGCCTGTTCTTGTGGTATGTACAATTAAATAATTATTCTTACCGGTTTGTAATACAGGAGTAGTAAGGTAAGCAGTGTCTATATAAGTATTGGCAATTTCGTAAACATCATCTTGGCTGTCTGCCTGTATGGGTATGCCAATAAAAGTAGTATTTTGTAATAGTGTTTTGTTAGGCAATACAGGGAACGAGTTTTTTTGAAAATCAGAATAATAATAAATTACTGATTCCGGTATGTTTTCATTTTGTATAAGGTTCTGTACCGTATTTACAATATCGTTTACCGTTTTAATAGAAGCCGATACCTCTATATTATTAATAGCATTCAGTACTATGTTTGCGGGTAAGGGGTGGTAGCTTTGTAGTTTATCATTGGTTATTAAAATAAATTTAGTTCCCGGTTTCGATTTGTGAATCTGTTTTATGGCAGCTTCTTTAGCTATATCTATAATGCGGCGAGTGCCTATTTTAGCACCCATACTATACGAATTGTCTATGTATATTATTTGCTGCTTTTCGCCTGTGTTTGTTTTTGTTGTTTTATTAAATACCGGTTGTGCAAATGCAAATACCAAACTTGCCAAAAAAAGCAAACGACAAAGCAATAACAATTTATAACGCACCTGGCTTTGTTTGCGGCTGTTTAGTTGTATGTTTCTTAAAAAACGCGTATGTGGAAATAATACGGTTTTATACTTACGTAAATTAAATAAATGTATTAACACCGGTATTGCCAATGTTATACCTGAAATAAGAAAAAGGGGGTATAAAAAACTCACACAACAAATATAGGTGAATATAGCTATCAGTAGTTTGCAAAATAGTTAAAGATTATTATCAGAGCTATTTTCTACGTCTTAATTTATTTATTAAATACGCATATCTATTTTCTAAATCATCATTATAGTAATTTTGTGCTTTAAAATTTAAATTATATGGCTAAAATTATATTTCATGAAGCCGATAAAAGGGGACATGCTAATCATGGGTGGTTAGATGCATGGCATTCATTTAGCTTTGCAAGCTGGTACGACCCTACAAAAGTAAATTTCGGTATGCTTAGGGTACTTAATGATGACACAGTTGCGGGTGGTAACGGTTTCGGAAAACACCCACACGACAATATGGAAATTGTTACTGTTGTGCTAGAAGGGGCATTAGAACATAAAGACAGTATGGGTAACACAGAATCGATACATGTAGATGAGGTGCAGGCTATGAGTGCAGGTACAGGCATAACACATAGCGAATACAACCATAACAAAAACGAAAAAGTTCGCTTGTTTCAAATATGGATTTTTCCTGAAAAACAAAATGTAACACCACAATACCATCAAGCCTACTTTAAAAAAGAAGACCGTATTAATAAGATGCAAACCATTGCATCACCTATTACCAATACGGATGCCGGACTTAAAATACACCAACAAGCATGGATATACAGAACCGCCCTTGAAGAAGGCAAAACGATTACGGTTACACCCCACAATACAAACAACGGTTTATATCTTTTACTTGTAGAAGGTAATGTAAGTATTATGGATAAAGAACTAAACAGAAGAGATGCAATAGGTGTTTATGAAATAGATGCTGTAGAAATTAAAGCAAAGGAGAACAGCGAAGTTTTAATATTAGAAGTGCCAATGCATTAGTAATAAATAATTATTATTTAAGAAACGTTTAAAACATGTTTGCCACCTAATTTTGTTTGTGGCATAACAATATTGGTATGCCTTATTATAAATACATATATTTAATTGAAAGATAATTACAGTACTATTATTCATTTTTTATCCACCCGTTTAAACGAGCCTTTGCCCGGTCGCGCCGCTCAGGAAAGAATGTTAGGCAGAGTAGTACCCATGCCGGCTACCGTACCCCAAAATGCAAGACTAAGTGCAGTACTTTGTTTGTTATACCCTATAGATAATGAGTTACACCTGGTATTAATGAGGCGGAACGAAGACAAAACTGCACACAGTGGTCAAGTAAGTTTTCCGGGCGGCAGAAAAGAGCCTTATGATGATACTTTAATGGCTACAGCCCTTAGAGAAGCAGAAGAAGAAATAGGCATAAATAAAACACATGTACAACTATTAGGAGCTTTAACTCCAATATATATACCTGTAAGTAATTATAACGTATTTCCTTATATAGGTTTTAGTAATACAAAGCCGGAGTTTAAACCCAGTGCTAATGAAGTAGCACATGTATTAGAAATACCGCTTAGTTTGTTATTCCATAAAAATAAAAAAACAATAACTGATGTAATATCTCCGGCATCAAAAATTAAAATAAAGAATGTAAATGCCTATCAACTATCCGCAGACGTATTGATATGGGGTGCAACAGCAATGATTCTATCTGAACTGGAGGTGCTGTTGGAGGGCGTAAATACCTCTAATATATAGGAAGTAAGAATAAAGATTGGACTTTTAGAAGGCATTAATACCAGTTAATTTATATATCACTTACCTTTGGCACTATCAAGCTAAATACCTTCTGAGAAGGAGTTTTATACGTTCTTCCTGATTCCCTGCGGAAAATCAGGAAGAATGAGAATCAAGCTTTGCTTTTGGGGTTTCTATTTAATATTGATATAAATTATTAAATAAAAATAATAACTATGGAAAAAATAAACAAATGGAAAAGAATTGGGGCAATGTATTTTGACCAAATGATAATGTCAACTATTGCAATTGTTCCTGTTGGTATAATATTTATATTTACTTTTAAATATGAAATTTCACACAAAGAAATTCATTTTATTTATCTAAAAAATATTATGCTATTAATAGCAATAGCTTTTAATGTTTATTTATTAAAAGACTCTTTTAACGGGCGTAGCATAGGGAAAAGAATCTTTGGATTTCAGTTGATTAATAGACATGGCAATGTTGCAACACCTTTACAATGTTATATTAGAAATCTATTCTTTATTATTTATCCTATAGAAGTGATATTTGTTTTTTTTAATCCTTCTAGGCGATTAGGTGACTTTGTTGCAGGTACAACCGTTGTAGAATATGCCAATAAAAGAAGTTATTCCAAAATCGCTATTTTTCATACAATTTTAATATTTATTGTTTTTACAACATTATTTTGGTTCATATTAAAACCATTTGACACATTTTTAAAGAATGAAGATACTAAAAGAATTCAATACATTGAAACTTCTTATAATAAACAAAAAAGTGAAGAAGCAAATGAATTATTAAAGAATTCATTAGGAGAAAACTTTACCCCTGATGTTGTTTTTTACGATTCTATGAAAATAGGTAATGATAATTATATTGATGTATTAATTAGATTTAAAAATTATGGAGATTTAGATGCTATACGGTTTGATAGTATTAATTCAAAAACAAAAAATGTTTTAAAAAGTAAATTTTCTAAAAACATAAAAGGTCGTATTCAATATTACTATAAAAGCAATAAAATGAAAAATGATTTCGATGTTACAACAGAAAGATTATAATTTTAGATTGCCCCGTTCTTCCGGATATTCCATTATGGCATCCGGAAGCAAAACAATCTATGTATTATCTGATAGTCAGTAAATATAAGTTAATTTTGTTATATATAACAAAAATTTAACAAAAAAAACACCTAAATTTTCTCCGATAATATCGCCAAAGTTAAATTTAGATTAAATAAAATTGCAAAATTGTGAAAGTATCTGTAAATTTACATCCAAAACCTCCTTATCACTCAACTTTAAGTTTATTTTATATTTTATTTTTAACAATTAAAAAAGCTAAAATGAAGAAAAAGGGATTAATGTTATTTGTATTGTTGTTGGTAGGTATGCAATTTGCCTTTGCCCAAACACGGCACATTAAAGGTAAAGTACTCGACGAGACCGGACAAGGGCTGCCGGGAGCAAGTATTGCCATTAAAGGTACTGTATTAGGAACTGTAACAGATGTTGACGGTAATTTTGAAATAGATGTACCCAATGGAGATAAAATGCTTTTAATAAAGGCTTTGGGTTATGCAAGCCAAGATGCAGAAATTACCGCTGACGGCATTATTATAAACATGAAAACACAAGCTAAAGAGTTAAATGAAACAGTAGTAACTGCATTAGGAATAAAAAGGGAAAAAAAGGCTTTGGCATTTGCAACACAAACTGTTGATGGTGAACAATTAAACAATTCTGGTACAGGTAACCCTCTTAGTGAATTGGAAGGAAAGGTTTCCGGTTTAACAATCATAAATAGTGCCGGCGACCCGGGTGCAGGTACTTATATGCAATTAAGAGGTGTTACATCTTTAACAGGAGACAATGCACCTTTAATTATTGTTGACGGTATTCCTATTGATAATTCTATTAATGCTTACGACCCTACGAATGCCGGGTTTCAAGCCTCGGGTGCTAATGGTAATCTTACCGGTGGTGCACAAGCTACCAACAGAGGTTTAGATATTAACCCTAACGATATAGAAAGCATAAATGTGCTTAAAGGGCCGGCAGCAACTGCGTTATATGGTATTAAAGCTGCTGCGGGGGCTTTAATAATTACAACTAAAAAAGGTAATAGCCCCGGACAAGGTAAAGGAGTACATGTTTCTGTAAATTCTTCTTATTCTGTAGATGAAGTAAATAAACTTCCTGAACTTCAAAATAAATATTCGCAAGGCTCCGGTAATTTATATATGGGTCCTTCAACGGGCAAAAGCACTTCTTGGGGTGCTGCTATTGATACCTTGTTTTGGGACGGTAAAAGTAATGATATAGATAAACATGGTAATATTGTTGGTAAATCTTCTTTATCAGCATTAACAAAAGTGACCCCTTATAACCCTTACGATTTTTTCCAAACCGGGACAAGTAATAATAATAACATAGCATTATCGGGCGGCGATGATAAAGCTTCATTCCGTATGTCGTTTGGCGATTTAAGGCAATTTGGTACTATACCCAATACTAGATATAATAAAAACACAATTGGGCTAAACGGACAAATAATACTTACAGATAAATTATCTATTTCTGCCGGTGCTAATTATGTTAAATCAGAAAATGATAAAGCTCAACAAGGATCAAATATATCTGCTTTAATGTTAGGCTTAATGCGTACACCGCCAACTTACGACAATGCAAACGGTGTTAGTAACCCGGCAAGTAATTCACTTTCTTATTTAGATACAGCCAACAATACTCAAAGAAACTATAGAGGCGGTGCCGGTTACGACAATCCCTATTGGTCTGTAAATCGTAATAAATTTGTATCTAACTTAGACCGTTTTTATGGTTACACACAAGTAAATTATAAATTGTTAGACTGGATTGATTTAACCTACCGCTTAGGAGGCGATGTTTATACCCAAAGTGATAAAAACGCCTACGATATTTATTCTAGAGCGTTCCCGGCAGGTGCAATCTATATGACTAATTACAGCAATAGTCAGTTTAACTCCGACATTATTATAAACATGCACAAAACAATAAATAAAGATTTTAATGCTGCATTAACTTTAGGCCAAAACTATTTTGACTTAACTTCAAAAAGTACATTGGCACAAGGTACAACATTAACACTGCCAAATTTCCTTGATATGTCTAATGCATCCAATTATTTTGCAAGCGAAAGTGAGGGCAAATTAAGAAGAATGGCTTACTACGGGCAAGGTGAATTAGATTATAAAAACTATTTATTTTTAACACTTTCCGGCAGAGATGAGACATCATCAACATTACCTGCTAATAAGAATAATTTCTTTTATCCATCTGCCGGTTTGTCGTATGTATTTACAGAGCCTCTTGGTTTAACAGGAAGTCCTATTTTGTCTTATGGTAAATTAAGGCTTTCTGATGCATCTGTAGGTAAAGATGCACCACCCTTAGGTTTAGTTACATATTATCATAGTGCTGGTATTCAAGATGGTTTTACTCCAGGTATAACTTGGCCATTTGTAGGCAGTTCGGGTTATGAAATTTCTAATGCCGTTACAGTAATCGGTAATCCGAATTTGAAACCGGAACATACCAATTCTTTTGAAATAGGTACCGACCTTGCATTTTTTCATAGTCGCCTTAATTTAAGTGCTACTTATTATTATTCAAAAACAACAGATGGCATCTTCCAAGTACCTGTGCCTTATAGTGCAGGTTTCGGGGCAGAGTTAATGAATGCAGCAACTATATCAAATAAAGGCTTAGAGCTTTCTTTAAATACAACACCAATCAAAACCAAATCAGGTTTCCGTTGGGACTTAAATTTTAACTGGACTAAAAATGTAAACGAAGTAGTATCGTTGAGCAATGGTTTAGACCAATTATTTATCTCCGGTTTCCAAAATGGAGGAATTTATGCAGTACCAGGGCAAGCATTTGGGGTAATTATGGGTAATGATTATGTTAGAGACAGTAAAGGCAACCTAATAATTAATGATGTAAAAGGAGACCCCGGCTATGGTATGCCAATTGTAGGTACTAAAAATGTAGCACTTGGCAATATAAATCCTAATTGGATAGGCTCTATGGTTAACAGTTTTTCTTTTAAAGGATTTTCTTTGGGTGTGCAGATAGATATGCGTAGCGGTGGCCAAATATGGAACGGTACCAGAGGTGCATTATCTTATTTCGGTAAATCAGCCGAAACACTTAATCGGAATGATTCTACCGTATTCTCGGGTTATATGGGCCATGTTGATATTAGTGGTAATGTTGTACATGGTGCAATTGATACTGCCGGTGCAGGTGCAAAAAATACATATTATGCAAAAACCGGACAATATTACTGGCAAAATTTAGGTAGTAGTTTTATAGGCCCTGGAAGACCAAGTGTTGAAGACGGTTCTTGGTTGCGTTTGCGCCAAATAAGTTTAACGTATGTATTACCTACTTCGTTAATTAAAAAGGCGCATATACATTCTATGGCAGTTACAGTTTATATGAATAAT
The DNA here is from genome assembly GCA_903916555.1 of uncultured Bacteroidota bacterium. GTDB lineage: Bacteria > Bacteroidota > Bacteroidia > Chitinophagales > Chitinophagaceae > CAIYTT01. The sequence goes on along the minus strand of CAIWXG010000206.1, from coordinate 5,533 downwards.
ATAATTTTATGGACAAAATATAAAGGTGTTGACCCGGAAACAAGTCTTTCCGGACCGGCAAATGGTCAAGGAATGGATTATTTTAATAACCCGGGTATAAAATCTTATGGTTTAAGATTAAATTTAGGATTATAATTATTTTAAACATATTTAAAAAATAAAACATTAATTATGAAATATATAAATAAGTCATTTACAATTATAGTGTGTGCGATTTTGCTACTTCAATCTTCGTGCAAAAAATCTACTTTCACCGAAGCTAACACCAATCCCAATGCACCTAATACAGTTTTCCCTTCTATGTTGTTGTCATCGGTAGAGGGTTCGTTAGCTTATGCACAAGGTGGAGATATGTCTCGGTTTACTTCTATGTTTATGCAACAAACATTAGGGGCTACCCGCCAAAGTGCTGCTTATTATCAATATGTGCTTACCGCACAAGATGTTGATGGACTTTGGGGTAACATTTATACTGCCGTTATGGAAAATGATGATAGTTTAATGGTACAATCAGACAGAATGGGATATAATGAATACTCCGGTGTGTCGAGAGTTTTAATGGCTTACTCTTTACAAATTATGGTAGATTGTTGGGGTACAATTCCTTATTCCAATGCCTTGAAAGGTTTTTATAATCTTACACCGTCTTACGATGTTGACAAAGGTCTTTATGATACCATAAATAACTTGTGCGACAGGGGTATCGCCTATTTAAATAATCCGGTTCAAGGTAAAGTTACACCCGGTGCCGAAGATGTTATTTATGGCGGTGATGCTACAAAATGGGTAAAATTTGCACATGCTATTAAAGCTAGATTATATATGCATCAAAGCAAAGGCAATACTGCAATGGCAACAAATGCATTGAGCGAAATTGCCAATTCATTTACTAGTAATGCAGATAATGCAGTTTGTGTTTTTGGCACAACTGAACCAAATGGTAGCCCTTGGTATCAATTTAATTCAAATAGAGGCGATATAAGTTTTGTGTATGGTAATATGGTACAAAATATGTTTGCAAATAACGACCCACGTACAATGGTATTTGTAGATACTTCGAGTGCTGTATACGGCGATGCTTTAAATACTTATTATGGGGGCATTAATAGTCCGGTTGAGTTTATAACTTATGATGAGTTGCAATACATGACAGCAGAAGCCAAAATCGTAGTAGGTGGTACAGGTTCGTTAATAGCCGCACGAACAGCTTTTAAAAATGCCATTACGGCTAACATGACTAAATTAGGTGTAGCCACAGCCGATATAGATACGTATTTAGTACACAATGCTACTTTAGTATCTACTACAGCCTTATCTCAAATTGCGAATGACGAATACATTGCTTTATATCTTAATCCTGAAGTATGGAGTTTATGGCGTAGAACAGGTTACCCTGTATTAGCACCTGTTTCAGGCACTAATATACCTCGAAGGTTCCTTTACCCGCAAACAGAGCTTTCTTATAATAAAGCGAATACACCTACATCCACTTTATATACTCCAAAATTATTTTGGGATAAGTAAGTTTAGCATTGTCTTTACAAAAATGGCTGTCTCTTGGCAGCCATTTTTGTTTGTACAACTGCACTATTTAAATTGAATTATTGAAATTATTTTTATTTCAATGCGGCAATAGGGTTATCAAGCCCCTCTATTAATAATATAAGGTCTGTCAAACTCTAAATAAAAGTTTAACAGCTCCTAACTCTAATATTCGCTTAAAAATATTAGTTTGCTTTATGATTGGTGCTGCCTTTTTTGTATGTTGTGTGTTATTATCATTTGAGACAAATGATAAATTATCAAAACATAATTATTTAGTACCTGTTTTGCGAAATGTAAAATCTTTATTTTATGGCTACTAATCAGCGTTTGCAACACAGATTTTACGCCAACAGGCATAGAATATTTCCATTGAATTCTTGAGTGTTATTTGGTATGAAGGAGGCAAATGAGCGAAACAAGCTCAAAAAAATATTGTATGACCACTGTCACAAAAATGGAAACGTATGTTGCCTTTCATTTGTAAACAAACTCAAAAAAAGGCAACATCATTCTTTCAACTTCGGAGTCTTTATCTCTCCTATAAGGTAGCCAAACGCTTCTAGTCCGGGTGTATTGTCAAATATAATTTTAACAATTCCAAGCAAAGGAATAGCCAATATCATGCCGGGAATACCCCAAATCATTTCCCCGACTACTATTACGACAATTGTACATAAAGGATTGATACTCACTTTCGCACCCACTATCAGCGGATCAAGAATATAGTTCTGCACAAACTGAATCAGCCCGTAAATGGCAAGCACCCACAAAGCCATCGTGGCGCCTCCTTGTGAAAAAGCTACAATTGCAGTTAACAATGAAACAATAATATTTCCTAGATAGGGTACTATTTCCAGTAAACCGCATAACACTGCAAAAAACAATGCGTGCTTCACTCCAATAATAGAAAACCCTATTCCATACATTATCCATAATAAGACTATAACTATGCCTAACCCCGAGATGTATTGCTGACCCAAATGCCCACTGGAAGCTATAATTTTCCCGGTACGCTCTTTATTTTCTTCAGAAACTAATTTTAACACAAAATTTCCAAGATGATTCCGGTAATAGATGAAGAGAAAAATATAAACCAGTACCAAAACACTTAAACCAATTAACGATGCGATTGAGCCGGAGACAATGGCTATTCTATACATGCTATTGGTTATTAATATCGAACTTTGCTCTTTAATAATTTGCTGCTGCATTTCTAAAGGAAGGCCAAAGGTGTGGGCAATATATTGCTGGACCAAAACGGAAAATTTATTGATTAATGCTACAACATTTACTGCATCGTCTGCTAAACCAGTTACCTGCCATGATAGCAAAAAGAGAACTGTGCCAACTATTACCAGAAATAGAAATACGCATAGTATTGCCGATAGGGCTTTACCAATACTTTTATTTTCTAACCATGAGCACATAGGCGTTAGCAACATTGCAAAAATGCCTCCAAATGCTACGGGCACCAAAAAATCCTTTGCAAAATAAAGTCCACCACACAATAGAAATAAGAATATCAAGCTACGTGTTATTTTAGTTAAGTTCGACATTAATTCTTTAATTTTAGTCTTATACTCTGTTCGTCAATTACTTCTATTATACTTTTCATTTTTAACTTACAAAGCACGAAAATTGTTATTTCTACCGGGAAATTTATTGTCGTTAGTAAATAATAAGCTTTCATAAAATTTACAAAAATCTTCTCACTCTCTCCATCACTCACTTTCCAAGCTCCTGTACTATATTGCTTCTGCCAGATGTTTTTAACTTATAACGGCAAAATTTAAGGGATATATAAATCTTTATAAAATTAATCAAAAAGTGTTGAATTGTAAGTAATGTTCAATTCGTAATCTGTATTCTTATCAGCACAGGTTTTACTTTTACCCTTAACCGACTTAATTAAACCTGCTGATTCTAATTTATTAAATTGATACCTAATTTTTCTTTTAAAAGATTCGTAAACTCCAAGAATAAAAACTTCATTATGTTGTTTGCTAAACAAATAATTTCCAATTAAATTAGCACTTATGGCATTATCTAAAGAGTATTTCTTAAAAAGGTATATTGCATTTAAAACCTGTTTAAAATCTGTGTGAAGATCTTCAAAAGTAGTGCCAAAAATCATTCTAAGTTCAGCAAAAAAGTCATCCCTAAAAAATATTCTATCTAATATATATACGATATTTATATGATCGCTACAAATGTGCTTTGTTATAATTCCATGTGCCTCAAGAAAATTAATAGCCTGTAAATGATTATTGTCTTGAGTTAATAAAAGTGTAAATCTATTATTTCGATTTTGCATCTCAGACTTATAGAAATAAGCAGATACACTTTGTAGTTCGTCAGATAAATCATCTCCATTTAGCTTCTCTTTAATATATCTTGAATAAGATTTAAATAATAATTTCATTCTATCATTAACTAATTTTCCTTTTGGTATATATAGAGATAATTCATCTTTAGAGTGAAACACATAGTAAGGCAGATCGATAAAACCATCTAAAGCGTCGCTTACTAAATTTTTCATACCTCTTCCTTTTCCTTCCCATTTATTATATACACTTAGAACTTTTGCAAGTTTGGGGTTATTTGCCTTAGCAAGTGGAACAATCCGTCTTATAGGAATATCTGTTTTATCATTAATTATTAGTAATTGACTTTTAAACTTACCAGGATTTTTTATTTCTAAATGTTTTCCAAGTACTATATTAATATTTACAAACTGGTTAATAGAATAATCACGATGTGCAAGAGCATTGTTGATACATTCGCGAATTAATGTTTCCGGGTATTCAAAAGTTTTGGTACCACCCTTTTCCAATGATATCCCGGTTTTAATATTCATGAAAACAAAAGCTTGGCTTTTTTCCAATAAAGGCAGAATATTATCATTTATCACTTTCTTATCAATTGGCATTTCTTTATGCATATCTACATAGGCATCAACCTGACTACGCCAATGTAAAAAATCTACTGGTGTTTTGCCACAAACTAACATTCCTAATATGGTAGGCGTTTTTTCTAATAACATGCCATTCTTTGATAAAAAAGGAATTGCATCATTAATTGAAGGTAGCAAGTTCTGCATTTTTACTTCTGAGTTTAAAAGTTGGATATAGTTATTAAGCTTATCTATATCAATGTCATCTAAAACTGCATTTGCTACCGGTCTTAATTCTCTTGCATCTCTTATTTCTTCTTTATATTCATTTTGTGTTTCTATTTTTAACGGATGTATTTTACAATCTCCACTCATTATCCTTTCATAGTCATTCCTTTTATAATAAACATACCTTTCGTCTGCAGGCAAAGAATCTACATACAAAACCATTAGATCTTTATTAAGTAATTCTTTTTGTTCTAATTTTAAATAACTGCTTACTTCAATTTTATTATTATTTGCATCAGTAATATCTTTTAGTATATCTTTTAAATGTGTTTCATTTTTAAAATTAAACCCGGTAAGTTCATACTTTTTATTTTTTTCATCTTCACGAATACCAATAATGATAATACCATTATTGGTATTTAAAAAAGCACATACAGTTTCCATAAATGTATCCCATAACCCACCAGTATGACTATTATCCTTTAATTCAATATTTTCACTTTCAATATGTTTATATTGATTATTAACTATTGAATCTTCTAATTCATTTAATATTTGATCAATATTTTTCATAAAATTATAAAATTACTATTTTTACTATTGGCTCATTACACACTCTCCAATCTACAAATTTCCTCACCCCGCCCACCCCTCTCTATCCAAACTTCTATACTGTATTGCCTCTGCTAAATGTTCCGGTCTTATTTCTTCGCTTGCCGATAAATCGGCTATAGTACGAGATACTTTTAAAATACGGTCGTAAGCACGGGCCGACAAATTTAATCTGTCCATTGCCGTTTTCAGTAGGTTTTGTCCTACTTGATTAATAACACATATTTCTTTAAGTAACTTACTACCCATTTGTGC
>CAIWXG010000205.1 GCA_903916555.1 uncultured Bacteroidota bacterium | reverse complement strand
AAATCACATAGGGTAGCTATGCTATTAGCAGCAAAACCGGCTTGGTTGCTTATTGTTATAAACTCTGTGGCAGGGTTTGGGCTTATTACATATTTATCATCAGCTTTTATAGTAGTTGCAGTACCTAAAATAGTGCAACCAATAGAATTAGTAAAGGGTGCATAGCCTAATGCGCAAACATAGGCAAACGGTAAATGTATATTGGGATAAACACCATTTTGTGAAAAACATAGTAACTGTAAACAATTTGGAGCAATCATTTGTGCAGGAAAAAATGGGTCTCCTAAACAACCAATACCCTCCAAAACCATATACTTGCGATAGGAGTATCTTATCCCAAAATCAATAGAAGAATCATATCGTACTCCTGAAAATTCAAATAGTTTATGATAAACCCCATTGATTAGTATTGAATCAAGACTTTTTACAGTATCTACGAAATAGAGCGTACTCCCTGAGTCCAAAAAATAACTTATAGTATCACCAACATGTAAATTGTAATTGTAAAGAATACCTTCGCCATGATATTTGGTAAAATATACTATACCGGCTACTGTATCTTCTCTAATAATTGTTGTAAACCAAACGAGACCACCTATGCTTTCACATAATGTACTTGTATTTAATAGGTATTCAACAATAGTATCTTTATGAAAAATACCTAATGAATCTGTTATTGGACTATAAGTAAAGGTATATCTCCAATTACAACCGTAGCCCGATCGGTCATTCAATTGTGTTACCCATTGGTTGCCGGGATTGCTAAATCTTATTTTTTGTGCATTCGTACTAAATGCTGAAAGCAGTAAAAAGAATAATAATTTATGTTTCATAAATGTTTTTTTAATTAACCACTATATTCATTAATAAATGAGGAGCTTCAACTCGTCTCGTTTGCAACGAGTATCTATGGATAGGCGTTTTTAACGCCTGCGCATCACCTCTCTATACTTAACTTCTACCAAACCCTTCCTTCATAATCTCCGGCACCCCTGCCGTGCTGCAAAATTAATTATTTTTATCAGATAAAGCTATACGGGCGTTAAAAACGCCTATCCTAATTATCCTCGTTGCAAAGCTACCGTGTACCCACATCTTTTTTTATAGCTTTGCATAAATATGGATTTGAATATAAATTTATTTAAACCTGATTTTTCAAACAGATTTAACGATAAGCGACTAGAGAAAAGGGGATTACAGATTGTTGAACTGCTAACTATGAATGCAAATGTTAGTATTAGACGCATTTCGCCTGATATCAGAACGCAAAAAGCAGTTTATCGTTTTTTAAATAATGAAAAGGTAAAGGAAGATGGTTTGATTGAAGAGTTATGTATTCGTTCTGCAAAAAATTGTCATCAGAGACATGTTTTATGTATTCAGGATACTACTGAAATGAATTACTATTCACAAAGGCATAGAATAAAAGACGAAACAGGATTAGGCAGGCTTGACTGTGCCAAAGCTGCTTTGGGGTTCAAAATGCATAGTACGCTAATAATAGATGCTAACAATAGCGATATATTAGGGTTTTCCAATTTGCAGTTATGGCATCGTCCATTAGATATGCCCAATCGAAAGGAACGACATTACCAGTCTCTGCCAATTGAAGATAAAGAATCTTATAAATGGATTAAAGCTGCTGATAAAAGTAGGGAATTACTAGCAGACGCAGCTCTAATTACAATCGTTGAAGATAGAGAAGGAGATATATATGAGCAACTTAGTAGTATACATAGCGACGAAGTTCATTATGTCATTCGTTCAAAATCTAACAGGAATAATAATAATAATACTAAGATTTGGGATACTTTATCTAAACAGCCAGACATAGGAAGCTATCAAATAAACCTATCTACCGACCATAGAAAAAACAGAAAAAAGGATGAAATAACCTTAAAAGTTCGCTTTGCCAAAGTAACAATAACAAAGGGCTCACACATAAAAAATGGTGTAAAATATCCTAAGCAAGTAACCATAAATATCGTAGAAGCTTATGAAGAAAAAGAAGATGGCATTAATTGGAAATTATTAACAACCCATTCAATTAATAATTTTGAAGAAGCCTATCAAATTATAGAATGGTATTCTCAAAGATGGTTGATAGAACAAGTACATCGGCTATTGAAAAGCAAAGGATTTCAGATAGAAGATAGTGAATTAGAAAGCGGTTGGGCAATCCGAAAGTTATGTATTTTAATGCTGAGCGCATTATTACGCATATTCCAGATGAATATGGCTTACAATGATCCGGAAGAGGGGCAACCAATTGAGGAGGTCTTTACAGATGATGAAATCGAATGTTTAAAAGCAATAAATAAGGAAGTAGAAGGGAAAAACGAAAAACTTAAAAATAACAATAACCCTGCAAAGTTGAAGTGGGCAACATGGATAATAGCAAGATTAGGAGGATGGAGTGGTTATATTT
>CAIWXG010000204.1 GCA_903916555.1 uncultured Bacteroidota bacterium | reverse complement strand
TAACTTCTTCATTTTGCTAATCAATTAAAAGTTATTCACCGATTAATATTTGTTAAGTTATATTTTCATGAAAAAGTTTCAAATTTTCTTATTAATAAAAATCGTTTATTTCTACATTATTTTCAAATAAAAGTATTTAATAACTTTTTGTTGTTCCGGTGTTCTGCCTTTGAGTCGTTGTGCTAATTCATTTTTGTTCATTTTTGTTAAGTTTTTTAAATGATTGGGTCTGAGATAATATCTAACAAGGAACGAAGCAGAACCCATTAACTTCACAACTTGTATGTCTTTATTTTTGAAATACTTTATTTATTTTCCATTTTATTCAATACAAAATAGCAACCTATTGCAGTTTCGAGAACTACATTGAACCGGTACAAAAGTACAGGGTATTAAATTTCTTTTTTGTAGTTTTACCCCCCTTAATAGTAGTCCTTAATTACTTTTTATGCATATAGATAACAAAACAGTTGGACAAAATATTTCAAAATTTAGAAGGCTAAAAGAAATTAAAGCCTTTGATATAGCAAACCAATTAGGGATGAAAGAAGCTGCTTATACTAAACATGAGCGTGGTGAAACAGCTATCAGTATTGACTTCATTCAAAAAGTTGCAGAAATACTTGAGACTCCTGTAACAAAACCAGTAGAACTAACAGTAGCAATACTTGTATTACTGCTAGACCATATACCACCTGCTGTTGCATCAGACAAAGTCACAGTACCTGTACCACAAACAAACGAAGTACCGGAAATTGCTGTAGGTGATGGGTTTATTGTAACAGACATCGTTACCGGATTACAACCTGCGGTAGTATATGATATCAAAGTACTACCTGCACCTACTCCAGTTACTAAGCCGGTAGTAGAACCAACCGTTGCAATTGAAGTATTTCCACTAGTCCATACCCCACCGGAAGTAGCATCCGTTAATGTGGTTGTATAGCCAACACATAAAGTAGGTGGAGTTCCTGAAATGGCTGCCGGGGCTGCACCAACACTTACTAAATAAGTAGATGCACAGCCTGAAACAGTATAAGATATTAAAGAAGTACCGCCACTTACCCCAGTTACATTACCGCTACCGTCTATCGTTGCAATACCTGTACTTACACTGCTCCATGTACCTCCACTTGTAATATCACTTAAAGAAACAATTGCACCTGCACAAAGAGACGAAGTACCTGTGATTGCAGCAGGTGCATTAACTGTAATAGTTTTTGTTGCTGCAAATGTGCATGAATTGGTGTATGAAATTGTTGTTGTACCAGCTGCAATTCCGCTTACTACGCCAGAAGTTGAAATAGTAGCAGTGCTAGTATTTGAGCTACTCCAAGTATATCCAACACTAGCATCAGAAAGTGTAATTGATGATCCTCCGCATACTGAAGACGCTCCTGCAATTGGTAATGGGTTACTTAATATAGTTTGGGAACCACTTGCGGTAGTAAAACCACTATAAGTAGGTGATGAGGTGCTATATGTAAACGGTGCAGCTGTTCCACTAGTAGATATGGCATTAAAAATAATTGTATGTCCATCAACAGCTGTTCCTGCTGCTGCAATTTGTGCTGTAACAAAAAAATACGTTGTCCCCCCTGTTGTAACACCATAACTTAACCCACTAACGGTTTGAGTACCAGTACCTGAAACAGTTATTGTTGCCAATAAAGTAGCTGTACCAAAGTTATTTGCTGCAGTATTACGCCACACCTTAAAATTAATAACATCTGATGCAGCCCATGTTCCTGTAGTATTTAATGTAATACCGGAAATAGTTTGAGCAGAACTACCATAAGCAACATTAAATGAATATAGTACTTGTGTATTATTATTACCAGCACAAATAGTTGCCACAGAATTGCCACCTCCGTTCAATGCTGCTGTTCTAGCAGCAAATGATGAAAAGTTAGCAAAACATACTAAGGAACATACAATTGATAAAAAATATATCTTTTTCATACGCACAATTTTAAAAATTGAATTTTAATTAATTTTATTTTTACAACAATATAAATAACAAAAATATATATAATTAAACACTAACAATATATATTTAGTT
>CAIWXG010000203.1 GCA_903916555.1 uncultured Bacteroidota bacterium | reverse complement strand
TTCATAGATATTATTTTTTATACCTATTTTTGTTTCAACATTCTCATTTAAATGAATATTATTATCTACTAATGAGTGTATTTCATCTATAGTACTTTCAATCTTACGATTTAAATAATAATTATCTATCATTTAATTTATTTTTAATTATTAATACAAAAAATAGAATTTAACATAAAAATCAAAAAAATATCAAAAAAAATAAATTTATTTCAATTTATAACTATTAGTATAAAAATATTTCAAACACATTTTATTACTCCCCAAAAACTATACATTAAAGGAGATATTGAATCGTTCAATAATCTCCTTTATAAAAATTAGTCATAAAATAATTATTACTTAAAGTAACAATTGCAAACATCAATGTCATTAATTGTTTTTTGATTATAAGGGGCAACAGTAATTAATGGAAATGATTTTGGATGATCGCAAGCATTACCAATCAAAGTAATATTCTGCCCTATTGTAATACCTCTTGTTTTCCAATAACCAGCTACTATATTACAATTAAAAAAACTACTATCACCAGTACCGTTAATGTATTTCATTTGCCCATTAAACATAGGTTGTATTATTCTTGTATCGCAACCAAATGTATAATAAAAAGACATAGTGTCATGCAGATAAGCAGGATTTGACATGGTACCAGCTTGAAATATCTTATAGGTAGATGAAGGCATTACCCCAGTAGAATCTCCCTTTACAAGCCCACCCCAGTAATTTACATAAGCCCTTGCTGATACTACCGGTGCTACCCCGCCGGTTAATGGAACAGTTACTGTACCTGAAAGTGTTTTATTATCTCCGGGATTTATTACAGAACTAATTTTATCTTGATTAGCACCTGAAATAAACTTAATAACTGCAAAACCTGTTAAATTTTCAGGGTCCGGTATGTAATTAGCGTCTGCCTGATTTGTTTGCACTGTACCATCATAAGTATAGCTATAAGATGTACTGATACCTTGTTTATAATATCCTGCATCTGTCGATTGGCATTCTACCCTTAGCTGCCCTGTAGAAGTTGCTCTAACATAAGATTTTGTACTTTTTAATGTAAAACTTGGTGTGAAAGTAGAAATGCCGGGTATTTCTATTGGGTAATTACCTTCTCCGTAATTGATACCTGTTTCAATAGAATCTCCTGCGGCATAAACTCTTGCAGGTGATACATTTTGATTTTTAACTGATGGATTTATTAAATAACTTATTTTCCAATCAAATGATGCATCGGGACTAATATTTATTTGGGAACCATCACTTAGTGTACCCACAAAATAGACACCAACCAATCGTTGCATAACAGCTGAAGTGAAAACTAAATTATTTTCATATACTGAATTTAAGTCTTGAATAGAAATTTTATTAGCAGTTGTACCAAAAGGATATATAGAATAATGTAATGGTGGGAATAAATTTCTATCTTTATACAAGTATCGTACTTGGATACTACCTAAATAAGCAACTTTAGACAAGGTTCTTAAATGAGATGTTGTATCTTCTTCTTGATAATAACCGGTAATAGGACGATAAGATACAGCCGCATCTCCAAAAACAACAGTTGAATCATGTGTTAATTGACTCACTTTTGTCCCTACCGGGTTTCCGTCAGCATCTTTATAATAATAAAAAGTAGTACCCAATGGTAAATAGAGCCCTACATTATAACTTGAAAGACTATCGTCAGACATAGTACCTGATGTAGTTCTTGTACCTGCATACCCGGGTGTAGAAATACCACCTCCTGCAGTTTGCCCAATTGTTCTACCTCCAACAGATATTCCGTCATGGGGTGTATTATCAGGTGTTGAACTTAATAACCTTACAGTATATCTTTTATTATTATCTGTAGAATTGATAGTTACCACTTTTGTAACAGGCAAATAACCTGGTGCGCTAATATTTACATAAAATATAAGTGGATTATTTGCTGTTGGTTGTACGTTTGCTGCCGGGCTAACTGTAAAATCGACCATACCACCTGAAACAATAAATTTCTTATTGCCACCTCTATCGTACACACTGCTCGCATTAGGCCCGCCAATTGTTATTTTGGCATTAGGATGCAAATTTGGAATTGAGGCATCAACCAAACTCATAGTTACCGTATAATGGTAGTAGTTGGCATTAATATAAAGCTTAATATTTTTTAATGGATTCTTACAATTTACCAATAAGAAAGTAATAGAAAGAAGAAGAAATATATTTATTTTTTTCATATATAATTATTTTGAAATTCTATATATTAAATTTAATTGTAAAACCGGAAGCCAATGATTTGGAGCTAAATCAGTATTTAGCTGTGCGTTATTTGCATCGTTGCCGGCAAGGAAATTAGTACCGGACATTGTTCCTTTTGGTGTAGTTAACAAATAATAACCTAAATCTAAATTAACACATACTTTCTTTTTAGTTGGCATTCCTTTTCCTAACCCAATGCCCAAATAAGGAGCAATACCTTTCCAATCAACATCTAAATTTATTTGTCCAATTTGTTTTCCGGTAATTGTATCTCTACCGTAAGAATAATTATTTGTTGGCTGCATTTTACCGCTTACTTTAGCTGTAGTAAAATAACCTAAGCCACCTACAATACGAAAAGAGTGCTTAGCCCATGGTTGCCATTCTGCCAATAGATGTATATTCGTAAAATTTGCATCCATTGTTAAATCTAAATTAGTATTAGATAAAGTATAAGTACTTACATAATTCATACCCATGTATGCAAAACCTAAACGAACTAAAAATTTATTATTAAGTCTTGCTTTATAGTCTAAACCAAACCCTTGTGTACCGGCACAAACAGAAATACCCATTGGTCGTTGAAAAAAGGGCAATGTTTTTACTGAATCTATAATAGCAATACTTTCAGCAATCTGTGGTTTTGTTTCTTGTGCATTAATCATACCCCCATATACCATAAAAGAGGAAACAATCAAAGAAGTGAATATTTTTTTCATATATAAAATGTATTTATTTTTATTTATATTTGTTGCTTTTTGTTAATCTTTCCTTTGCAAAAATAAACGATTATTTTTCAAATACAAATTAAAAATGAAATTTATTTCTACAAATTTTTTATATATAAATTATTTTAATAAAATATAAACAAAATGAATATATTGTAATTTAATTTAAAACATACATAATTGGTAATTTCATGTATACTTTTACAGGATTCCCATTTAAAGTACCCGGTTTCCATTTAGGCATATTCATTACAATTTTCATTGCTTCGTCATCACATCCGCTACCTATGCCTCTTACAACAGTTGCCCCGGATACCTCTCCATTTTCATTTATAATAAATTGTATAACTACTTGCCCTTGTATTCCATTTTCTCTTGCTTTATCGGGATAGATTAAATGTTTATTTAAATACTCCGTAATATCACCTGAAAACTTAGGCATTTGATCTACCCAGCGTCTTATTTCTTCCTTTTTAGGTATTACAATTGCTTCTTTGATAACTTGCCCATCTTTAACACCTATTATAATATCATTTCCGGTATCGTTGTTATTTGTAATACCGGTAGATATTTTGCTGAAATTTTCAGATATTTTTTTTGAATCCGTAACCAATTCATCGGGAACAACCTCAATATCAGTGCTTTTTGTGCATTTTATTTTGGGCTTCGCCATATTAGTTGCTTGGGGTTCTATAATTTTATTCTTAGGAATTTGTGGTAATAATGCCGGCTGCGATAAATCTATTGGTTTTATTAATTTCTTATCTACAATCTTTTTATTATTTATTAATACAAAAGACAAACAACAAATTGCCGTTAAACCTAAAATACAAAATAAAAATGCATTACCCAATCTTTGCGAATATGTTTTTCGTAATAAATACGCTCCATATTCCTTGTTTCTATTATTAAATATAATATTCAAATAATCGGCTTTTAATATTGAGTAGTTTTCCATAAGTTATTGTTTATTTTATAGATTCTGAAAACTATTTTTTCCACAATAGCATCTAAAATTTATTAATAGTTTTTTTATGTACAATTATTATTTATTGTTTTTAATACATTTACAAAATATAATTAGTACTATTTTACAAACTTAAAATGACAACATATCCTTCTTTGTAAAAAAAATAATTTCTTAATATCAAACAACTAAAAAATTATTTTTTAAACATTACATTTGTAAAATCGTAAAAATGAAAAAAATGAAAAAATATATTATTTTATTAATAAGCAG
>CAIWXG010000202.1 GCA_903916555.1 uncultured Bacteroidota bacterium | reverse complement strand
TTTGACCTTTAACTTTTATAGTTGCCGATACCATACCCAGTGTGGAATCCTGTTTCAGTATCCTCCCTAAGTTTAGCTTTTCTGTATTAACAAACATATCATATCTTTCGTTGTTTTTTTCAGTTGATGTAATTAATGAGCCTTTTATATATGCATTACCGTCAGTACTTTCCAAATTAAGCTTGGCATTATAATCTAAAGTGTTGCCAAATACAAATCCTCTAAAATCAAATCTATCTGGTAGTCGCACGGTTGCCAATATGGAATCAGGAACAAATTGCGAAACATCATTTCGTGAAGATTGAAACCTAGAAATGTTTAAGTTGTAACTAATGTCTTTCATTATAGGCATGCCGGCTAATCTACCACTAAGCGATACCACCGTGTTTTCCAACCCGGCAGCATAAAAATGTGCTATATTCATGTTGCTGAGTGTGCCTGTAATAGTACCTTCTACTTTAAATTTATCGTTTTTTAATTTGCGGAATACATCCTGGTCGTTCAATTGTGGAGCAAACACTAACAGATCCTGCAAGCATGCTGTACTGTTAATAATATGCAAGTTCAACTGTAACAATTGTTGTCTTTTTACAATTGCATCTATAGACGAATAATGAACTTCTATATGATCCTGCAAAATAGTATTGGGTGTTTGAAAATATAGTTTACTTAATACCGCCCCTTGCTGGTTATAATTAAAATCTGTTCTTAATTCTTTTACGTATAGCCCACATTGCTCAATACCTGTAAAATGCTTTATACTTCCTGAAATGGTATCTGTGTTATACCTAAAATTCTTCATATTGAGTACCACATTCTGTAAGTTAAGATGCAAATAATCAATGCCTATTTTCTGCGGGGCTTTGCTTTTATCGTCCATTTTATAACCCACATTATTTAGAGATACATCAGCAGCTCTTATTTGCCAGCCCACAGATGCAATTGCTTTAACCTGTGTATCATTTGTGGTATTTGCATTCGCAGATAGATCCATTGCCAATACCACCCTTGTATTTTTAGTTGCCAATTTTTTCACATCAACTAAATTTTCATCCAAACCAAACTTATTTAGTTGCAATTGAAGTTCTTCAATATCAATTCCAAAAAAAAGTTTGCCAAGGTTATCTTTATACTGAAATGAAACATGTTGCAAATTCACGTTATCTGCAACTAATTTCAACAAATTTTGAGTTGGTATTTTACTTGTCTGCAAATAAGAGGTGTCTGCTGAAAATGTAGTTTGTAGTCCTGTTATTGAAAGTTCTTTTAAATGAAATAACTGTGTTGCCAAGTCTATTTGTTGCATTTTCAAATCCAGCTTATCAAGGTCAATTGCCAAATGCATACCACCGGTAAAATCATTAAAATGTATATGTATATCATTTAGTTTTACTAAACCCAATACAAAATTTAATGCCGAAGTATCATTTGGCTTCTTTGAGTTCGTAGGTTTATTGCTGGAAAAGGCGTTTATGATGTATGTAAAATTAAAATCAGTATCATGCTGATTGCGGTAAATGTTACTATGTACGCCTGTTAATAGAAATTGCTTTACATCTACCTTCTTATGCAGAATTTGCATCATTGCAATATCAACCTTCAAGATATGCACTGCCAATAAAGTATCCCTTACTTGGTCAAGCAAAAACAAATCTTTTACAACTATGTATTTTGGCAACCCGTAGCCAAGATACCCAATATGTACTTCTGTTTTTAATTTATTACTAAGATAAGCTTCTGTTTTGCTGCGTATGAAATGCTGCCCCCATCGTGAATTAATATAGCATACCAAACCGAATAGTAAGAAGAATATGCCTGATATAATTGATATAAATATTTTTATTATTCTTCGCATATTTTGTAATTAAATTTACTCTCCTTTCAATCGGAAAACTTCGCAAATTTTGTCAGTACTTTAGTAAATATTGTATATTGTTTATTTTTTTATATATCTTTTGTATATTAAAGGTATTTAATTGTATTTTTGTAAATAACATACCTCTAATTATTACCAATAAGTAAATAATTAAGAACATAACAAAAGTAAATTAGTTACTTTTGCCCATTATTACACAACTTTAGATAATAGTTACAGAATTCACTGAAAGAGCGAGGATAGGAAAATTCTATAATTTATATTGATTATATTTTATAATAATAGTAGAAAAAAAAGAAATTA
>CAIWXG010000201.1 GCA_903916555.1 uncultured Bacteroidota bacterium | reverse complement strand
TGCACAGGAAGAGCAGTTGGTAAATTCTTTAAAAAGCGTAAATTGGTATTTCCTTCTACCTGTTTTTGCTTTGGGCTTCCTATCGCACTTTTTTAGGGTACTTCGTTGGCAATTATTGTTGCATACAATTGATGTAAAACCAACAATTATAAATACTTGTTTCGCTGTTTTTATTGGTTATTTTGTTAATTTAGGTATTCCCAGAGCGGGTGAGGTTGCAAAATGTACCGTTTTGGCTAAATATGAAAAAGTGCCACCCCATAAATTAGTTGGTACTATTGTTGCAGAAAGAGCATTTGATGTATTATGTTTAATTATTACATGGTTAATTGCTTTCGCCCTACAAGCATCTGTAATAAGTGGCTATGTAGCAAAACAATATATACAGTTTAAAAGTGCAATAAAACACAATCAAAGCTCTCTACTTATTATTATTGTTGTTTCAATTGTTTTAGTTATATCACTTATATTAATTTATAGGCGACATAAAGAAAATAAGATAGGTATCTTTTTAAAAGAAATGAGCCACGGAGTTTCATCCATTTTTAGAATGAAAAACAGAATGGGTTTTATTGTACTTACAATACTAATTTGGGTAATGTATATATTCCAAATTTATATTGGTTTTTGGGGCTTACCGGGTTTAGGCATTTATCATCTTACAATTCCGGCTGCTATTGTAGTTTTGGTGTATGGTGCATTAGGTATGATTGTTACACCCGGTGGTATAGGGCTATATACTTTGCTTGTAGCACAAATATTAGCAGCTTATCAGGTAGATGATATTAATGCGCAAGCATTTGGGTGGATAGCTTGGGCAGTACAAGAAGGTATTATTGTTATATTAGGGATATTATCTTTTATTTTTATACATAGTTATAATAAATGGCTAAATGGAAAAGTTGCATTGGATACAAAATAAAATTTATACAACCGAGAACTTAATTAAACAATGTAATGTATGGCGTGCTATGCAAAAGCGGATTGTATTTACAAATGGGTGTTTTGATATTTTGCATTATGGTCATTTAATGCTTTTAGCACAAGCTGCCCAATTGGGCGATGTTTTGATACTTGGTTTGAATACAGATAATTCTGTTAAAAGATTAAAAGGCGAAGAACGACCTGTAACGAATGAAAAAGACCGTGCATTTCAGGCAGCTTCCTTATTATGTATTGATGCAGTTTGCCTATTTGATGAGCCAACACCCGAATTATTGATTAAAGCAATAAAACCCGATGTTTTGGTAAAAGGCGGTGATTATAAGATTGAAACGATTGTAGGTGCTGATTTTGTAATTGCTAACGGTGGTAAAGTAGAAATTATACCTTTCGTTTCGGGATATTCTACTACTTCAATAATAGACCGTATTAAGAAATTGTAAACTGTGCATTTTTGTTGCATTTAGATGTACTTTTAGTGTTCGTTTGGTATTTTATAGATTTTTTATTAAATGTTTTTCTTTTTTTTGCAATGAATTAATTTTGAATTATATACATGCCGAATTCAACAAAACAAACAATAGTAAGAGATATTAGCTGGCTCTCTTTTAATGCAAGGGTATTGCAGGAAGCAAAAGATACTTCCAATCATTTATATGACCGTTTGAAGTTTCTTGGAATTTTCTCTAATAATCTGGATGAGTTTTTTAGAGTTCGTGTAGCAGCTTTAAATAAAATGCTGTTATTAGGTAAGTCTGCAAAAATGCATCTGGAGGCTAATCCTGAAAAAATATTAAAAAACATACAACTTACAGTAATTGCTCAACAAGCAGATTTTGACCATACATTCTCTGACATTATAACAGAATTAGGTAAAAAGAATATTTTTATTAAAAATGAAAAAGAACTTTTACCAAGTCAGATTCAATTTGTTGCAAAGTTTTTTGAAGAAAAAGTACGTACAGAAATAATTCCTTTAATGATAGAAACAATACCACAGTTTCCATTATTAAAAGATAAATCAATATACCTTGCTTGTGTTTTAGGTAGCACAAAGGCTTCAATGCTTAGAAGGTATGCATTAATAGAAATACCAACAAAAATATTACCTCGTTTTATAATATTACCAAGCGAAAACGGACATACAGACATTATTTTACTGGAAGATATTATTAGACTCAATCTATCAAGTTTATTTGCCCCATTTGGTTTCGACCAATTTACAGGTTCTATTATTAAAGTAACCAGAGATGCTGAATTAGATTTAGATAACGACCTTAATAATAACATTATTGACGAATTGGCTAAAGGCTTAAAGAACAGAAAAAAAGGCAGAGCCACAAGGTTTGTATATGACCGCAATATAGACCCCGATTTACTAAACTACCTCATTAAAAGAATTGGACTTACAAAAAAAGACAATTTGATACCTGGTGGCAGAACTCATAATTTTAAAGATTTTATTGATTTTCCTCAAGGTATTTTTAATGATATACAACCCCGACAACAATCTTTTGTACACCCGCTTTTAACCCAGCCTTGCCGTATTATGGAGGTGATGGAAAAAAGAGATGTAATGCTTCATTTCCCATATCATTCATTTGATTCGGTAATAGACTTATTACGAGAGGCAGCAATTGACCCCTTAGTACAAAGTATTCGTATTACTTGTTATAGACTGGCGAAAAATTCAAAAATAATTAATTCTATAATTAATGCCGTAAGAAACGGCAAAATGGTAACTGTGGTTTTAGAATTAAGAGCAAGATTTGATGAAGAAGCTAATTTAAGATGGAAAACATATTTAGAAGAAGAAGGTGTGAAAGTAATATTAGGAGTACCTAACATGAAAGTACATGCTAAAATCTGTATAATTAAAAAAAGAGAATTCAACCGTACAAAACAATATGGTTTTATATCAACAGGTAATTTTAATGAAAGTACTGCACGCTACTATGGCGACCATTGTTTATTAACAACAAATAAAAATATTTTATCAGATATAAATAAGGTATTTGATTACTTAGAAAATCCGTCAACAAAATCTGAATTATTAAGTACCTGTACCACCTTGCCGGTTGCACCACTATCTATTCGTAAGTTTTTTGAAGATTTGATAGCAAAACAAATTCAGGCAGTTAAAAAGAAAAATAAGGCATCAATTGTTATTAAGCTTAATAGCTTAGTAGATCAAATATTGATAGAAAAGCTTTATGCCGCTGCAAAAGCAGGTGTAGATATTAAAATGGTAATTAGGGGTATATGTTGTGCTTATACCGAAATGAAAAGTTTTAAAGAACATTTACATGCCATAAGCATCTTAGATAATTATTTAGAACATGCTCGCGTATTTATTTTTAAAACGAATAAAACATACCAAATATATATTTCATCAGCAGATTGGATGGTGCGTAATCTTGACCATAGGGTTGAGGTTGCCTGCCCTATTTTTGATAAAGAAATACAACAGGAATTAATAGACATTCTTGATATACAATTAAAAGAGAATGTGAAAGGAAGAATTTTTAATAACGAGCAAACCAATATATATGTTCAAAGAGGTGAAGATGTAGAAGAGGTTCGTTCGCAGATTGCTATTTATAATTATTTAAGAAGTAAAGAATATAAAAGTTGATACTTGCAGCTATTGATATTGGTTCTAATGCAGCCCGCCTTTTAATTTGCGAAACATCTTTCTATAAAGACGGC
>CAIWXG010000200.1 GCA_903916555.1 uncultured Bacteroidota bacterium | reverse complement strand
TTGTCATTGCAATACCATCCTCAACCTTTACAATAATATCAGTATCGTAGATGATTTTCTGTGAACAACACATTTTCCATACAATGTGGATTGCGAAATGGGTTATAAATGCCGATATTTCTTCAGAAGCAAACACATACGGGCAGCATCAATTTTAAGCCTATCTAAGCTGCCTATAAATATGAAAATTTATTGTTCTCACGTGGATTGCAAAATCTCGGCAGGTATTAATAAATTCTTTTTTATTGGAATACAATTATTAGTAAGTCTAAAAAATCATTACTAAGCCTGCAAAAACTAATAAGATACCTACACTTGTAAGCCCTATAAGTACCAAGTGAAAATAATCTTGTGCAAAAGAGGAAGTTATGGTTAATCCGAAACTTAATAAACATATTATAGCCCCAATAGCTATAAAAGTAAGACCTTGTAATCGTTTTTTCTCGGCACGCATTTTTATTAATTCGTGCAATTTTTCACGAACTGATATTGGTTCATAACCGGTTGCAACCAAATTATGTTCTATCTCGTTTTTGTGATGCCCTTTATCAAGTAGGCTGTGTATGCTTTGTATTAATGTTTCATTGTTTAATGTAGTAGTCATATCTACAAATTTTAGAACACCTAAATTAGGTATTTTTTTGAATTAAACAAGATGTTTTTATCTTTTATGTGAAATATTTATTATTGGCATGTTTTATTTGTATAATATATTTAATTATTTCAAAGTAATAAGATTTTCATACAGAATAAATTGATGAAGTTTATAAACTTGTTCTGTTTTTTTTAAATGTTGAACAATAAGGCTGCAATCAACTTTGATTTTATTAAACCTACATAAATTCATGTAAATTTATCAAATATACTTTTTTTTATTTTTCAAATCCACCAACTA
The DNA here is from genome assembly GCA_903916555.1 of uncultured Bacteroidota bacterium. GTDB lineage: Bacteria > Bacteroidota > Bacteroidia > Chitinophagales > Chitinophagaceae > CAIYTT01. The sequence goes on along the minus strand of CAIWXG010000200.1, from coordinate 12,417 downwards.
CATAGAATGTTAATATGATAGATAAATTGTTTTCAAAATAGAGCAGTCTCTGTTTTTCTATTACCTTTGACAGCATTAATTTTATCAGTACGTTACAATGAAGAAAAAAATTGCATTACTTGCCGGTAGTTACTCTGGAGAGTATATTATATCTATACAAACCGCAGAAACAATAGAAAAAAATTTAGATCACGACCTATATGAAGTATTTAAAATAATTATTACCAAACAAGAATGGTATTATGAGGGTGCAAATGGTAAAATTCAAGTTGATAAAAATGATTTCTCCTTATTAGTAGATGGGCATAGAATCAATTTTGATTGTGTATTTATTGCTATGCATGGCTCTCCCGGTGAAGACGGTAGAATACAAGGCTATTTAGATATGTTAGGTATTCCATATACCACATGCAATGCAATTGTATCTGCTTTAACATTTAATAAAAGCTATTGCAATAAAGTAGTAAAATCTTTTAATGTTGTAAACATTGCTAATTCAGTACATTTAATAAAAAGCGAGCCGTATTCTATGGGTGCTGTGCTGGACGAATTGAAGCTACCTGTATTTGTAAAACCTAATGAAAGTGGCAGTAGCCTTGGGGTAAGCAAAGTAAAAAGAGTAGAAGAATTATTAGGAGCTATAGAGAAGGCTTTTAAAGAAGATAATCAGGTATTGATAGAAGAATTTATTGAGGGTAGAGAACTTACAATAGGGGTTTTTAAAATTAATGGTTGCTTATATGCTCTACCTGCTACAGAGATAGTAAGTAAAAATGAATTTTTCGACTTTGAAGCAAAATATACACCCGGAGTAACAGATGAAATTACGCCTGCACAAATAGATGAAAATCTCAAGGAACAATTAGAATCGAAAGCTATGTATATATACAGGCATTTGAACTGTAGAGGTATTGTAAGAATGGATTTTATATTGGAAAAAAATTCTAATAAATTGTTTTTTCTAGAAGTAAATACGATGCCCGGACAAAGCGAAAACAGTATTGTACCGCAACAAGTTAGAGCCTCGGGTAGAAAATTAATGGACTTTTATGGCGAACTTTTAGAAGATTGTATGAAAATACAGACAACATAAATTATATTACTAAATTATGTCAATAATAAGCGAAAATTTCAAAAAGTCTTTTTATTTCCAACTACTATTAGTGGTATTAATAGCTCTTTTTTTATATACTATGTTTTTTATGTCTTTGCACTGGATTACTAAACATGGCGAAGAAGGAAAAATACCCGATGTTAGGGGAAAAGATATTACTACTGCGATTACACAACTTAAAGCATTACAATTTGAAGTTAGCGTAGATTCTTCTTACGAAGCAGGCATAAAATCCAATATTATATTAAAACAAATACCTGATACAGGTTCTGTTGTAAAACAAGGACGGACAATTTTTTTAACTGTAAGTAAATCTGTTGCACCTTTTATATCTATGCCTAATATTGTGGGGCTTACTTTGCGTAGTGCAGCTTTGCAATTAAGAAACAACAAATTATTAATGGGCGACACAACCTATGCACCCGATATTGCCAAAGATGTAATAAAACAAATGCTGTTTAACGGCAAAGAGCTTAATGCCAACGAAATGATACCGCAAGGCAGTAAAATAAGTTTAGTTATAGGTAATGGCAGAGGCAATGAAAGTAATCTTGTAGTACCTAATGTTATTAAATACACAGTAAACGATGCACAAACGGTAATTGATGCATCGCTTTTGCAATCTAAATTTTTATATAAGGGCGATATTACCGACACGCAAACTGCTATTGTAGTGGCACAATTACCAAGAGTATTTAAAGAAGACGGTATTACACCCAATAAACTGAATGCAAATGATACCATAGTATTAATTATAGTGCAAAACCCTACAGAAGACGATTTTAGCCCGTATTAGTAATTGAGTAATTATGATACGTACAATAATTATTAAAAAACAATATTAACCATATTATAAACGTTACTAAGCACTAAATAAGATAAAGGTTTGATGAACGCCTGTAAAATAATTTCTATTTTTGTTCTGTGCTTTTTAGTACATGTTATGCCTATTTATGCACAAGAAAAAACAGCACCTTTGCATTACAATGCTAAGGTAAATGCAAAAAAAAACAGCTTTACACACAAACAAAAATCAGCAGCAAAAAAAACATCAACAGCTTTAAGCCTACCCTTTTTTGAAGACTTTACTACTTACGACATTTTTCCCGACTCTAATAAATGGGTAGATAATGAGGTATATATAAATAATACTATGGGTGTATGCCCTATGAGTAGGGGGGTAGCCACTTTCGATAACCTTAATCAGTACGGCTTGCCGTATGATACCTTAACAAATACTGATTTTAGATTTAATGACAGTCTCACTTCTAAACCTATAGATTTAAGCTCATTAAGCCCTACAGACAGTGTCTATTTCAGCTTCTATTATCAGCCACAGGGCAATGGCTTTTATCCGATAGCTTTAGATTCTTTTATGCTCTATTTTAGTAATAGATATGGCGATTTTGTTAGAGTCTGGACTGTTCCCGGTAGCGTTTTACAGCCTTTTCAACTTGTTATGATTCCTATTACCGATACCTTATATTTTAGCAGTAGTTTTCAATTCAGATTTGTAAATTATTCTGCACTTTATTGGGCCGATGCAGACTGGAACATAGACTATATAAAAATTGATAAAAACAGAGGTATTGGTGATACCATGATTAGCGATGTAGCATATACGGCAGACCCTACTAACCTGCTTAATGACTATACAGCTATGCCCTATAATCAGTTTATGACGAATCCGGCAGGCGAAATTGCAACACAGGTAATAGATAGTATTAGAAACGATAGTTCTTTGTCGCAATCGCTAAACTTTTCTTTTGCAATAAACGATATAACAGCAAGCCCTACTAATTTGTACAGCAGTGGGTTTAACTTACTGCCAGTTGCAGCATATCAAACTGTTGCAGCTAATAATACATTTTCTATAACCACATATCCTGTTTACCCTCCAAATACTACTGTTGTTTTTCAGAATACATATAATTTTCAGAGTACTGCAACTACAGGTAATACCATTAATGACACTATAGTTAAAGAACAAATTTTTGATAATTACTTGGCTTATGATGACGGTACTGCCGAACAGGCATATTACCTTAATCTTGCTTCTTCAGGTATTCCGGGCGAAGTAAGCATAGAATTTCATTTAAATAAACCTGATACTCTTAGAGGATTGGCTATTTATTTTGACAGGCAAGTACCATTGGCTCATTACAAAGAATTTTATATAAATATCTACTCTACACTTATAGGGGTAAATGGATTTTATACCGACACTAAAATTTATGAACAAGATTTTAATTACCCCGGATATATAGATACAATTAATCATTTTTGGGTTTATAAATTTGATAATCCTGTATTATTACCTTCCGGTACCTTTTATGCCGGTACGGAACAACCTGCTTTTAGTGCCAGTGATAGTTTGTATTTTGGGCTTGATGTAAACAGAATAGGCAGCAACCATGCCTATTACAGGGTATATGGTGCGGGTACACCTTGGAATCCATCTCTTATTGCAGGTGCTATTATGATACGCCCTCTTTTAGGACATGATATTAAATCAAGCTCAATAAAAAGTATTATACCGGCAAAAGAAGAAGTTTGTCAAATTAGCCCTAACCCGGCAAAAGATAAAATACAATTGTTCAACTATACTGATACATATATACAGTATTCTATTATTAATGTAACTGGCAAGCAGCAAATGCAAGGCAATATCCAAAGCGGAAATACAATAAATATAGCTGATTTAATGCCTGGTGTTTATTTCGTAACAATAAATGCAGGCAACACTAAAACACAAACACTCAAATTTATAAAAATATAAATTAAATGACTATTATAAGCGTACAAGAATTAAAAAAAAGAATGGATGCAGGCGAAAAACTAAATATTATAGATGTTAGAGAGCCTGCTGAATATGCCGAGTTTAATATAGGAGCCCATTTAATGCCACTTGGTCAAATAGCAAACATGCAAATTGATGACCTGATAGACCTTAAAAACGAAGAAATTATTTTTCATTGTAAAGGTGGTACAAGAAGTATGCAAGCATGCATGATATTGGAAACAGCAGGATTTACGAATGTTGTAAATTTAACAGGTGGCATGCAGGCTTGGAAACAAATAAATGGATAAATAAATTTACTTAAACTACAATAAGAAGTAACCCAATGCATGAAATAGAGCCATTTTATAACTGGATACACTTATACAATGCCGAAGAAGATGAACAATCTCCTTTTTTTGGTATAGAACATAGTGAGTTTGAGTTTTCTAATACTATTTATAATTACTATATACACCCTCAATGGGATGAGTTTGGCTCTAAAACATTGTATTTGAAAATTTTATTTGTTGATTATGAAATTAATTATGCAATCATAGAAATGATTGGCGAATGGAACGATGCAATTGAAAATGATATTATGCAATTGAAACGAGAGGTAATAGACTTAATGATTGCTAAAGGAATCTATAAGTTTATGCTCCTTACCGAGAATGTACTTAATTTTCATAGTAGCGATACCTGCTATTACGAAGAATGGAATGAGGACGTAAAAGACGCAGGTGGATGGATAGCGGCAATAAATATGCCCGAACAGTCGAAATACGATTTTTTAGGCTATCATATTAATAGATATGTATATATGGTTGAAACGCCCAATTGGCGTACATTTCGACCACAAGATTTTTTTCAGTTAGTAGATAATGAAATTTTACGAACAAAATTTTGACAAAAGTTTTGTTTTTACGAAAGGAATTTTTATGTTTGTGTAAACTTTCTAAAACATCATTTTTAAACAACAATTATTGTATTATGAAATCAAAACTATTATTGCCATTATTGCTGGTATTTGTTGCAGTAGCAACAATGTCTTACGACCGTCCAAAAGGTTGGGTTAGAGGCGGAAATTCATGTGGTCTTTATTCTTATGACATGGGCAACGTAGTTGGTGCCGGTAAGAATGGTAAATCTTGCGCAACAATTAAAGCATTAGGTTGCAGCAATACTCATCGCAAACATTGCCGTGAAATTGGTCATGGTGATTTAATGCAAAATTTTGAAGCAGGAAAATTCAGAGGTCAAAGAGTAAGATTAACTGGCTGGATGAGATCTGAAGATGCAGGTACAGGTGGTATCTGGATGCAAGTTCACGGTAGCAGCTATTGCCATAACTATTGTTCTGCTGCTCCTTGCAACAACATGGATAATGTAGATGGTGATAATTCACTTCTTGAAGGTACAAAACCATGGACTAAATTAAATTTAGTAGTTGACGTACCAGAAGGTGCTTCAAGCATTAGCTATGGTGCTCGTCTTTATGGTGGTGGCCAAATTTGGTTCGAAAACATGAAAATCGAAGTTGTTAGCAGAGGTGTTCGTACTACTGGTCTTCCATTAGGTTACAACTGGGTACCTACAAACATGAAATTCCAAAGAAAATAATTAGCATTGTTTGCTAGTACAATAATAAACCGAATCATACTTGTATGATTCGGTTTATTATTTTTAGTATTATCCGCACTTTATAAGTACTTTATTTGTTATAACGCTTAAAGAACATGAAAGAGTTTATGTTTTACATTCGCAATAAAAAAAGATGCCAAACAATCTTTAACTGCCACCCAACACCTTGCATTTATAAAACAATGTGAAACTTATATAACAAAACTAAAAGCAGAAAATAAATGAATAGCAGCACAGCCAATTATAAGAGAAGGTATTCATCTGCAAAAAAGTGAAAACGGTTGGACAGAACAAGATATTGAATTAGATGCTGAAACGCATGTAGAGTATTATCCTATTTTAGCAAATGATATGGAGGATGCACTGAAAATTGCAAAAGAAAATCCTGAATTTGAATTTGTTCCCTCTGCTACAATTGAAATAAGACCTATAAAAACAAAAGAAATAGACACAGGATTTATTTATCCTACGAAACAGCAGTATGCATTTTTTGAAAAATAAATAAGTAGTAGGGAACAAGGAAAAATGCTTCATCTCAACCCACACTACCCTATTTCAATTTCAATATTGCCCTATCCGGATGTTCGGGATTCACAACTAATTCTTGCCTTGCAACCAATATTACTACATCCATTGCTTCCATAGGTATGGCTCCTAAAAGGGGTTCGGAGTCTCTTGGCAAAACGATTGCTTCGCATAGTGTTCGCCTATTTTTAAATCTTAATTCAACTGATGATACTAAGTCATATTCACCTATCTCCCTATTTGCTAATTGAAACCTCTTTTTTTCAACAACTGGGAATTGCATAATTTCTTGTATATTTTCGTTTATAGTCAGCATCAACGAACCGGTATCAACAAGCATATTGAAATGCATACGTTTTACTTCATCTTTATCAATAATAGATTTTCTTACATAAGCAAGGTCATCGCCATTTATTAATTCTACATCTGCATATACTAAACCCATATTCTTATTTATATACAAAAGTAGATTAATTGGTGCTTTTTTATGCACTTGAAATTTTTCAAACCAATAATTATTATGGCATCACCAATACTCTAAAAACAGTAAGGGGGCTAAAAAGCCCCCTTACCTGAACACCAACAAAACAAGATTTTTTATTTCTGAACTTGAATTTTGCAATTATAATTAATTGAATTTGATTTTACATTTACAATGTAAAGACCATTTGCATAGTTAGACAAATCGAACGCATGATTGCCATTACCTGCATTTATTTCAATAGATGTATTTAATAACAAACGACCGGAAATATCTGCAATTGTTACGGTTGCAATTTCAGTATTAGTTGCATTCCATAATAAGTTTACATTACCTTTAGTAGGGTTAGGGAATGCAATAAAATAGGCTGAAGCATTATTTATGTTATTTACAGCTTCATAAACCGGAGTAATAGTATGCGAAATAGTATGTTGTATAAAATTAGCAAGACTCATACCTGAAGAAGAAGTTGTTAAATATATTCCGTTATAGGGTGTAGTCATAAAGTTCAATGAATCTGGGAAGATATAATAGGTTTGTCCTACCGGTAAGTTGTTAAATGTATAACTACCTGAAGCATTGGTATATGTTTTAGCCATTACTTGTGGTGTTGTACCTGCTTTTACAGCATACATAGCTAAACCCTTAACCGGAATACCACCACTTGTACCTTTATTGGCACCGGTGGTAACATTACCACTAATAAAGCCCGGACCTGAAGATATAGTACCATAGTTCATATTTATATCAATACCGGCATCAATTGTACCAGATACATGATGAAATACATTAGCGGAATACCAATAGTAACTACTTGTGTGGTAAGTAGGTACATAACCGGTTGAATAAAGAACAGAATCAGAAGTTGCCGCTTTTACACGGAATGAATCTGTTGCTGCACCTAAGAATTCATAAGTAACACTTGTACCTGTAGTACAATATACAACAGTGGAATCGGCTGCTTCAAGGTCTAAAGTAGTTGTATTATAGGTAATTAACCATAATTTTACTTGTCCATAATAAGGAGTACCACTTGAAAAATTGACTGTACCTCTAATTACATTTGCCGGAACAACCGTAATATCAAAAGTATCTGTAGCTACACCACCACAACCAGTTATTGTATATGTAATAGTTGTAGTACCTGTTGCAACACCTGTTACTACACCGGCTGTGCTTATAGTTGCTACTCCAGGGTTACTGCTGCTCCAAATACCACCTGTTACTGTTTCGTATAAAGGTGTTGTACCGGTAACATATACAGTAGATGTACCCGAAATAAAACCATGACTAGTAGAACTAACAACTGTAATAGTAGTTGTATTATAAGCCACACCACATATTCCTGTTACAGAATAGCTTATGAGTGCAGTACCTGTTGATATGCCGGTAACAACACCTGTAGAGCCACTAACAGTTGCAACACCTACACTTGAACAAGACCAAACACCACCTGTTGTTAAATCTGATAATGTTATTGTACCACCAACACATACTGTGGAAGGACCCATTATAGAATCAGCACTTGAAATAGAAGAATTAACGAATATATTAGCTATTGAAAAACAACCGGAAGGTAATGTATAATTAATTTCAGTAGCACCACCGGCTACACCTGTAATAATACCTGTACCCATACCAATGGTTGCAATAGATGGATTATAACTACTCCAAACACCACCTGTAGCAGCATCCATAGCAGTTGTTGTGCCACCTACACAAATTGTATCCGGACTAATTGTTGGTACGGGTGGAGTAGGATTTACCGTTGCAGTTGTGGTTACAAAACTACCACTTAATGTGTAAGTAATTGTAACAACACCTGCTGAAACACCATATCCATAACCACCAATTGAATCGATTGTTGCAATTGATGGATTGCTACTTGTCCATCTGCCACCTGCACTCGAGCTGTCGGAGAAGTTAGCAAAAGAACCGACACAAAAACTAGATGGACCGGCAATGGGAGTGATTGCAAATGAGCCGAAACTAAAGAGCAGGGCTGCAATAATGAGTGTAATTTGTTTTTTCATTTTTTTAAAGTTTTAAATTGTAAGAATAATTTTGAATGATTTTTATATAGCTATACAAGTAAGACGTACTAAAAGAACTAAATGTTAGGTTTAAATATGGAATTATTTTTAAAAAATAAATTTCTTATTTATTTACATTAAAATAAATACAATGCAATCACAGAAAAATAGTACTATTGTTTGCATTAAGGCTATTAAAACTGTGTATATAATTTAGTACCAAATGATTACTTTTGATGCAATGCAAGAAACCATTTCTTTTCCATCGGGCAATGTAAATTTTATTTATAATACTTCAATTGAAGATTTATTGAAGAATTATGATAAAAATAATTTAGTAATCATTACAAACGAACACATTGCCCGTATTTATGACCATTTATTTACCGGTTTGCATATAATTATTGTTCCTATAGGCGAACATGCAAAAGACATGCATACCTTAGGTATGCTTACAAAAGAACTTTTACAAATAGGTACAGCAAGAAACACGTTTCTTTTAGGTATTGGTGGCGGTGTAATTACAGATATTACCGGTTTCTTAGCATCCATTTTTATGCGTGGTGTAAAATTTGGTTTTGCACCTACATCCTTATTAGGTATGGTTGATGCTGCAATAGGTGGCAAAAACGGCATTAATGTAGGGCTGGCAAAAAATATATTAGGTACTATAAATCAGCCTGATTTTATTTTGTTTGATACCCATTTTTTAAAAACATTGCCCGCAATTGAGTGGAGTAATGGCTTTGCAGAAATAATAAAATACGCTTGCATATTTGATGCTAAAATGTATGAAGAATTATGTTGCAATACCATTTCAACATATAAAGATGACGACAATTTATTGTTTGATTTAATAAAAAGATGTGTGGCTTGGAAAACAAAAATAGTATGCGAAGACGAACAGGAAAAAGGCAACAGAAAACTCCTAAATTTCGGGCATACGGCCGCACATGCTATTGAACACTTGTACGAATTGCCACACGGAAAAGCTGTTGCAATTGGAATGGTAATAGCTTGCATGATTTCTGAAAATAGTTGCGGGTTAAGTCCACTTGTTAGTAAACGAATTAAACAATTATTACAACAATACTATTTACCTGTAAGAATAGAAATAAATACCGGTAAAGCAATGGAAATATTAAAAATGGATAAGAAAAGAAACAATACGGATATTGATTATGTACTATTAAAAGACATTGGGAATGCCCAAATAATACCTATGCATTTTAATGAAATCGAAAAAGCCTTAAATCAGTATGCAAGCAATCATTAATCCATCTTATTTTAATGGCAACTTAAAAGCCCCTGCATCCAAAAGTTATAGTCAAAGAGCTTTTGCTGCTGCATTATTACATGTTGGTAAAACAGAAATATTAAATGCAGGCTCATCTAACGACGAAATTGCTGCATTAAATATAATTATAAATTTAGGGGCAACTATTTTATATAACAATAACAATAATAATAAAATACTTATTGAAAGCCTTGGTGTGTTGCCAATTTCAGATTCTTTTAATTGTGCCGAAAGCGGATTGTGTTCAAGATTGTTTACCCCTATAGCTGCTATAAGTAATCAATTAATAAGTATAAATGCCGAAGGTAGTCTCTTAAAAAGAAAAATGGTAGGTTTCGATTCTGTTTTTAAACAGTTAGAAATTGAAATTAAAGATTTCAACGGCTATTTACCACTGCAAATTAATGGGCCATTGATTGCAAAAAACATTAGTGTTGATGCACAAAATGGTTCTCAGTTTTTAAGCGGCTTATTATTTGCTTTGAGCAATGTAGCTTTAGAACCTATTAATATATTTGTAAAGGAGCTAAAAAGCAAACCATATATTGATTTAACTTTAGAAGTTTTAGAAAAAATAGGAATCCTTATTACCCATGATAATTATAAAAAATTTTATATTAATCCTTTAAATTTTAAAAAGCCTGAAGACCCTGTAAAATTAAATGTAGAAGGCGATTGGAGTAGTGCAGCTTACATGCTTGTAGCTGCTGCATTAACAGGACGTGCTACCATTGAAAACCTAAATTTAAATTCAGTACAAGCAGATAAAGCGATATTAAATATACTAAAAGATTGCGGTGCTTTAATAAAAGTAGAAAAAGAATCTATTACAGTCAGTAAAGCACCATTAAGAAATTTCACTTTTGATGCTACCGATTGCCCGGACCTTTTTCCGGTATTAAGCATTTTGGCTGCTGGTATTAGCGGTATGTCTTCAATTAATGGTTTGCATAGGCTCTTAGACAAAGAGAGCAATAGAATAATTAGTATCTGTGCCATGCTGAATAGTTTTGATGTTCCTTTTTTGTTAAAAGACGATACATTGCAAATTACTGGGGGTGGCATTATTAAGAATTGTGCTATTGACACTTTTAACGACCACAGAATAACGATGGCTGCGAGTATCGGAGCTATTATGGCAAATGGCAAAGTAATAATAAATAATATAGAATCTGTAAAAAAGTCTTATACTGGCTTTTTTACAGACTTGATAGCAAGCAATATCAAATGTGAAATTGTTTAAAAAAGTGATAAAAAATATATTTTTCACTTTTAAACTAATTCCAAAAGGAATCAATATTGTAAGTGTATGCACCAATTGCTTATCTTTGTATTGCTATGCAGATAGAAGTACTAAAATCGAAGATACATAGAATAAAAATTACGGAATCAAATTTAAACTATATTGGTAGTATTACTATTGATGAGGATTTGATGGATGCTGCCAACATGATTGAGAATGAAAAAGTGCAGGTCTTAAATATTGATAACGGAGAACGGCTTGAAACATATATTATAACAGGCACAAGAGGTTCCGGTATGATATGTATGAATGGCCCGGCAGCAAGACGCATTTCGGTGGGAGATACAGTAATTGTTATTTCTTATGCTTCTATGCCTTTTGAAGAAGCAAAACAATTTAAGCCTACTATTATTTTTCCGAAAGAAGGTAATATATTATAATTAAAATGTTATTGCTATGAAAAAAATACTTAATACCTTATTTAAATACATTGTGTTTTTGGGTTTGGGTATTTATATTATTTACCACATGATTCATGAGCTTTCCCCAGCACAAGAAGAGCAGTTGGTAAATTCCTTAAAAAGCGTTAATTGGTATTTCCTATTACCTGTTTTTGCTTTGGGCTTCCTATCGCACTTTTTTAGAGTACTTCGCTGGCAACTATTGCTGCATACTATAGATGTAAAACCTACAATTATAAACACCTGTTTTGCTGTTTTTATTGGTTATTTTGTCAATTTGGGTATCCCCAGAGCCGGTGAGGTGGCTAAATGTACCGTTTTGGCTAAATATGAAAAGGTACCGCCACATAAATTAGTTGGTACTATTGTTGCAGAAAGAGCATTTGATGTATTGTGTTTAATTATTACATGGTTAATAGCCTTCGCCCTACAAGCATCTGTAATAAGTGGCTATGTTTCAAAACAATATATACAGTTTAAAAGTGCAATAAAACACAATGAAAGCTCACTACTTATTATTATTGTTGTTTCAATTGTTTTAGTTATATCACTTATATTAATTTATAGGCGACATAAAGAAAATAAGATAGGTATCTTTTTAAAAGAAATGAGCCACGGAGTTTCATCCATTTTCAGAATGAAAAACAGAATGGGTTTTATTGTACTTACAATACTAATTTAGGTAATGTATATATTCCAGATTTATATTGGTTTTTGGGGCTTACCGGGTTTAGGCATTTATCATCTTACAATTCCGGCTGCTATTGTAGTTTTGGTGTATGGTGCATTAGGTATGATTGTTACACCCGGTGGTATAGGGCTATATACTTTGCTTGTAGC
>CAIWXG010000199.1 GCA_903916555.1 uncultured Bacteroidota bacterium | reverse complement strand
CGAGTTATTGAATAAGAATAAAGGGCGTTTGGCAGGTATAAAGTCACAAGCGGACAAGGCAAACGAAAAACTATTCAACGATGCCCAAAGTATCAATCCCGATGCCTACATATTGCTCAATCAAGTAACAACGCCAAAGCATATTCTAAAGGAAGTGCAGCAGAATGCAGACCTCAAAAGATTGGCAGAAATAGAGAATGTGGAACTTAAAAAGGTGGTTATCCCCAGCCGTAATAACGAGTTGGACAATGACAGTTACAAACCCAAAAAGAAGGTGAATGACAGCCCATTTCAACCACCAAAAGACCATAAAATGATTAAGATACCAAGAAATAAACCTTTTGATTATGATTAAAACAAAGTAGCACCTGCTTGAGACAGATGCTACTATTTATAAACCTTCAAAGTAGAAAGAATGACAAACTTACCTGAAAAGAATGAGATTAAACAAGCAATCAATGCCTATTGTGAAAAAAAAGGCATTAGCAAGAATGAATTGGCTAACAAAATTGAAGTGAGTGGTGCAACCCTCAGCAAGATTGAGGCTGACAATTGGGAAAGCATAAATGAAAAGTTGTGGCGAAAGATATGGTTGTGTGTGGGCAATGATGCCACTCCAGACATATTCACAACAAATGATTTTTCTGCATCTATCAATGCCTGTGAAATAGCCCGAAAGAACCGTTTTATGGTCGGTTTGATTGGTGATACTGGTATGGGCAAAACAACAGCCTTAAATCATCATGCTATGCAGAAAAACACGTTTTATGTGGCGTATGACAAGACAATGAAGCCAAAGCAGTTTTTCATTTCCCTTTTGCGTGAAATGGGCATTGCCTTCGATGGTAGCATAAACGAGATGGTAAACAGGATTGCGGACGAGTTGAACGCATTGAACAGTCCTTTATTAATCATTGATGAAGTTGGTAAGATAACCCACACAATGATTTTATACCTGCACGTTTTGAGAGATAAGACAAACAGGAACTGTGGCATTTTGTTGGGCGGTATGCCTTACTTCAAGACTAACCTTATAAAAGGCAGCAACAAAGAAAAAGAGGGATATGCTGAGTTTCTTAGGCGTATAAACGTATGGCACACATTGAAGGGTTTGAGCCGTAAGGAAATAGATATTATCTGCAAGGACTATGGCATAACCGATGCCGAAACAATAAAGGAAATGATGCCTAACAGACGTTTCGGCGATCTGTACAACGCAATCTTATTACATCAACTTGAAATAAAAGAACAATTATGAGCATAAGGAATTTTACACATGCAAAATGGCTCTTAGACCGATATCTAAAAAGGAGTGAGACCGACATGAGCCGAGAGCAACTTGCAAAAGTTGGTTCTAACGGAAGGGTGACAGATATAAATCAATTGACAGAACCCGAAATGATACATCTATCCATCCTGCTTTCCAATGCGGAATATCAACTTTATCTAATAAGGCAAGTGAAGCAAATAGCACTTTCAATGGCGTATATAGACCCTATATATAACCCATTAATAAAGGATGTAGAACTAAATAGACTAGCTAAAAAGCATGGCATTTCAGATGAGCCATTGGCTAATATGAATATACATGAACTGGAGGCTCTTGTGCGGCTGATAAAAAAGAAAGAGGGCAATCTTATTAAAAGTATAAATGCCCAATCAATTAAAGCAACTGTATCAATGCTAAAAGAGATGAATATAAAAACAACCTCTTCACCTCAAAAACATACTAAATGAAAAAAATAACCTTTCCCCAAATGCAAAAGCTTCACGTGCTTTTCAATCAATTGGGTTTGATGGATAGCAAAGTTGAGTTTGTTTACAACGTGAGCGGCGGTAGAGCCACTTCAACTAAAGACTTAACACTAGACGAAGCAAAGCGACTAATAGAGCATCTTGCTAAGTTTGATGGTAACGACAAAATGAGGAAGAAGGTATTTGCACTGGCTTACGAAGCGGGCATCATTTGGGGCGATACACCCGAAGATAAAAGGATGAACGCTGCAAAGCTTGATAAGTTCCTAAAGGAGCGTGGGGCGGTAAAAAAGTCGCTCAATGCACTTTCCAAAGAGGAACTGATAAAAGTAGTAAATCAGTTTGAACAGGTTAAAAAGCATACTAACGAAAGCAATGCAGGTAAGATGGTAAAAAATTTAATGAACGAACTTAAAATCCCTACAAATTGAAAATCTGATGTTGCCACAGGCAAATAACGCAAATGCAGCTATAGAGCTAAAGATACTAGACACAAAAGGAAAAGAAAAGAACGTCCTTTTTTACTTCAACATTGATGACGGGTGGAACGATATTGACGAAACCAATATTTGCGACTTGATGGGCTTCTTTGCGGGTGGTTTGATGCAAATGGCAGGTAGGGACAAAACGGTAGTAGGCTATGAAGCAATGGGCTACAGGGTTAGGGATGGGCAGCTAATGAAGTCGTTCTGCTATACCCCCCACATCAAACACAATGGCGAATTTAAGAGTGCAATCATTGGCAAGGACGGCACGGTAGAGCTTCTTTAAACACTTTTTAATAATACTTTAAAACACGATTAAAATGAAGCCTAAAAAAAGCGTATCACAGGCAGCACAATCAAAAGCACGTTACTTGATAGTAGTAAAAGGATATGAGCAAAAGGAAGCCGCCAAAGAGTTAGGATTTTCTGAAAGGACACTAAGCAAATGGTCAATGAAATTTGGCTGGAGAGAAAAGCTTTTCAAGGATATGCCTCAAAGTGGCGGTGTAAAATTCTTTGTAAATGACTTCCTAAAATATGTAAGGAAAACTGAGCCAGCACTACACAAAGATATATCACAGCTTCTTACCAGCTATTTGGCTAAAGTGGATGCGGATAATAAATAGCCATTGGGAAATAGGCAAGTTTTGGTGATAAATTGGAATAACTCCCGCTGTTTCTACAGCGGGTTTTTTATAGTCCAAATTTTATAAATAATGCAATTTAAACAACTTATAGCGAATTTTTATATAGTGTTTTATTGAAAGACTTGTTATTATTGCATCACAGCCGTTTTTAACACTAGTAAAGTAAGTATAAAAAGGTCAAACCCCCTATGGATTCTCAATGTTTTCTGTAAATAATTGCGTTTATTCTCGTGTAAAACTGTCTATTCTTTTTGTTATTCTACTAGATAAAATATAGCTCCCAATATAAAAACTAGGTAAATAAACCCCTCATATTCTCGTTTTTTTTGGGTTATTCTGTCATTATTTGGGTGTTTTTCCATCATTTTCGGTGTATTTATAGGATGATAAAAAATAGAGCCTAAAAAACGGCTGCAAATTGATACAGTTGTGTTTTAATGCTCGAAATAACTGACCTGTTTTTACAGATACTGATTTCGGGCATTATTATTTATTTGTTTGTTTGTTACATGATGGAAAATTACTAGTTTTGTCAAACTATGTTCTACGGAATACTGTGCCTTAGATAGCTAGAAGGCTGGGCTTTTCGCCTAGGAGTATTTCGGCTATCTATTTTAAGCAATAATCTTTTACATTGGAAGATACTGCATCGGATTGCTGATCTGGTGGCGAGGGCTTCCAATTTTTTAGGGAAACAGCTTTAATGCTGGAAGATACTGATCCGGATTGCTAATCTGGTTACGAGGGCTTCCAGCATTTTTATATACATTGTACCAATGTGTAAAAGTTTTTTTATTACACATCTTATTTTTAAAAACTCAATAATACCAACCCTTTAACTACAAAAGGAGTCTTTTTATTCCAAAATGTAACTATAATTATAGTAAATCCCCCATTGCTAAGTTTGTCTTGTTTTTTAGCCTTTTCACTTGTGTTTTATGTGTAATACTTTTTTGATTAATTTGGATTTAGGTATTTAGTTTTGATATTATTTTTGATAAATCGTTGTTTATATCACCCTGTTTCAACAGAGTGATTTTTATTTTAAATACTGAAAAAAGTAATTTGTATAACAACTTTTGGTTTAATATAAAATCAGTAAAAAAAAGTAGAACATGATTGATAGATATGATTTGTTGATTGATTCAAAAGTTCAAATACTGGACACCAAAGAAACAATAATTGCAAATGCAATTAAGTTTAAGGATATAACTCCTGAAATGGCTGTAACCCTAAGAAATAATCATAAAGATACCCCTAATAAACTTTTTGAACTTATAAGTGCATTTGGTTATGACAGATTGATTTACTTGATGAATTTACCCTACGATGAACTAGATAAGTCTGATAAGATGAATGAGTTACATGATAAGTATTTACAAGGGTACAAGCGAAAAATAAGTGTAGAGACTGGTAACGTGGATAAGGTTATAAAAGAAAACCTTGATAATGGATTAATTGAAGAAAGTTTTATAAAAGGGTTTGTGTGGCGTAACGGTAAAATCACACCTGCAATTATCAATTGTATTTATGATGACATTGATAGCACTATTGCCAAATGGATGAAAATGTCTTGGAATGAACTTAGCACTATTCCAAAATCTGACGAGAGGATTCTAAATAACGACACTACGACTACTAGTGAT
>CAIWXG010000198.1 GCA_903916555.1 uncultured Bacteroidota bacterium | reverse complement strand
ATTTTTCTCTTCAATGAAGACTCGTATTTATACTGCCCCCCTCTCTTTCCTTTTTTGATATTTTTTTCCATAAACACGCTTTTTGCGTGTCAACCTATTTCAGGACAAGACAACTGCCATATCATTTTGGGGAAGATGGATGCCATAAAACGAATTGTAAAATGTTGATTAAAATAAATATAACTAATTATGATTGACAAATATTTATTGATTTGCCTTATTTCAGTATTATTTTCTTGTTCAGAAAATAGCCGTGAAATAAAAAACAATTCTACTCCAATTGATGTGAAAAATAAATTGCAAGCCAATAAGAATGAACTCCAAATTGCTATCCAGCCATTTGATGATTTCCCTCACCAAAGGGCTGAATTTATTTTTAATAGTATAAAAAACATTTATTCCAATACTGTATTACTTACTTCAATTGCCTTACCCTCTAAAGCCTTCTATCCGTCAAGAAATAGATATAGAGCTGATACAATTATTGATTGGTTATCAGAAAGGGCAAATACAAATCAGGTAATTACAGGCTTGACCACAAAGGACATTAGTTCAACAAAAGATAATTATATTGATTGGGGAGTAATGGGGCTTGGTCAATGTCCCGGTAATTCTTGTGTAATTTCAAGTTCTAGATTAAAGAATCTTTCTAATGAACAACTTTTTAAAGTTGTTATACACGAATTAGGGCATACGCAAGGTTTGGAACATTGCCTGGTTAAAAGTTGTTTTATGCGGGATGCAGAAGGACATAATACCACAGATGAAGAAATTGATTTTTGCCCTTCTTGTAAAAAAGTATTGCTTTCAAAGGGATGGAAATTATAAATTGCAACATTAATTACATTTATTAGGCAATATATCGGTTCAGCCCCTCGGCTTGTACAACCGTGAAAAATTAAAGCACAATGCTGCATCATTTTTGCCCTTTTTACATAAATAGCCCATTTCATAGAAAATAAAAATATAGAATTGCCATGTTTTAATACAGTTGCCAACCTATTCTGAAAAATAACTGTCTTTATAATTGTAAAACATTATTACGGTCATTATGACTTGAAGTGGAGTGCGATAAAAAAGTTCTTTTTTATATTGTTATATGCTGGTCTATCTATCATGTATGCCGAGGAATGTGTAGAATCTATGCATGAATTGTACAAAAGTGAAACAATTATCATTGAAAATAAACCAGATATTATGAGCATAATTAAAAAAATAAATTCGATTAATACGACGCAAAGTGATAAATCAGATAGAAAAAATGTGATTGAAAGTTTACAAGTAAAACAAGAAATTACATTAAATAAAAAAAATAAAACTGATAGTCTGCCAGCGGTAACAATTGATAAGAACAACATTATCGCCTCCTCCATGGAGATAGTCATCTATATAATATTTGGCGCACTTTTTCAGTACGCTTTTTTTTACTAATGAGAGCGAAAGAAACAGAGCGAAGAGCGATGTGGCTTTCGCTCTCACTGTTTAGTTTTTACAGGTGTTCCAAACACCAATCTAATTGCTCCACATTTCAAACGCTGAAAAGAGGAGTTAGAACCCAATTAAGTTGCATTAGCATTAGTAATTGCTATAATTGTTCCGGTATTTGTGCATGTAAGTAGCCCGAACATTGTCCAAACATTTTTTATCTGAACTTCATATTTTTACAAGTTTGTATGCCTAAATGAAATTATGAATTTTCATTAAGTCAGCAATGAAAAGGTTCGTAATCTCTCCGCTTCCCTTGACAAGTCAAACAATAACCAATAATAAACAGTTATTAGATATAAGCAAGCTACAAAAAGGTATTTATATTGTGGAGGTGGTTTATGAAGATGGGGAGCGAGTAAGGAGGAGGGTGGTGAAATTATAGTAAATAATTGGAGTAAGCTAAAATCACACAAAATATACATGCCCTCAAACCCTTACCCAATAACAAGCCAAACCCAAACCCACCTTAAATTGGTGCAATTAAATCTTAAAACACTATTATTATATAAAATACCTTACACCCAAACCAACTTAGGTAATAAAAAATAAACTTCACACTATGAATAGGAAACGAGCAGTTTTTGAGCAGTTTTATTTTTACAAGTACTTCATTATCAATAAATTACAAAAAACAAACTGCCCATTTAAACTTTTAAGCGTAAACGGGAAGTTTTTTATCCGTCAATAGTCAGCATTTAAAGCGAAAATGCTATACAATGGTATTTGCAACACCCATTTCCCACTACCAATGTGTCAATTTTAAAGTAGTACACTCAGTTTTTGTCATTACTTTTAAAATATAAATGCCCGATGACAATTATTTTGCGGATATTATAGTGCCGCCTTGTTCGCTTTTTTCTTTCCACAAACTTTTTCCTTAATTGTCTAATAAACTGTTTTCCGGCAATTTATATGTACAAGATAATTATAAGTTACAGTTCTATTAAGAGTGGTCATAGTTCCGCAAGGCTTACCATGCCATTTATTATAATTATTATTGTAATGTAGTTTACAAAAAAATGTACTTTAAAAATTTAATCATGAAAAGTTATGCGTTTCTTTTTACGCACAATTTACAAAATTTTGCAAAAAAACTATCTTCTACGACCGCCGCCGCCACTACTATGGCTGCCACCGCCACCGCCACCACCTGAGTGTGGTGAACCACCACCGGAATGCGAACCACCGCCGCCACCATTAAAACCACCACCGCTACGGTTGCCACCGCCATTAAATTGATTACCTCTTGCACCACCTCCGTTATTTGCTGGTGCATTTGTTCTACCGCCACCACCATTAAATATTCTATTGCCAAAATTACCGCCATTATTTCTATTGCCGCCATTAGTGTTATTATTATTCATTTGGCGATTATTAAATTGTTGGTTTTGTCTGTTATTATTATTTTGGTTAAAATTCTGTCTCTGTCCTACCTGATTATTACTTCTTTGATTAACAGTATTATTATTTCGTATTTGATTACCGTTATAATGGGTATTAGTATTACCATTATTATTACCCTGATTTCTAAAGGCAGCATTGTTATTGGTAGTATGCGAGGCATTTTGCAAAGTAGCATTGTTACGGATAGCCAAATTATTGCCGCTGCTTGTTCTTAAACCGTTACTGCCACTGTGGGTGCTAGCAAAACTACTTGCACCTGTGCTGCGTGGCCCATAAGTAACATTACCATAGTGATTGCCACGGTATCCGCCCCCATCTACACCAGAATAGTAACGGTTCCAGTAACCGCCATAATAATGACCATACCAGCCACCTGCATAATAAGGATAATGCCAGTAACTGCCAAATGCCGGATAACCCCACCAAGAACTCCAGCCACAGTAAGAACTCCAATAGGGGCCCAAACCGAAGCTAATACTTGGCGCCCAAGGATTATAACCCCAATAAGGGTCCACCCAACAGCGGTCGTACCAAAAAGGATTATAGAACATGCTGTAATAACCCATGTTATAAAATGGTTCATCAAATCGATGTATGCGGGTACTATACGATTCATCATCATAATCCACATATTCATCACCGGTATTATTATCTCGGCTACCCGAATTATAACTTACCTCTTGCTGCCTGTTATTGTTGTTTCTATTGGCAGTATCGTTGCCGTTAGTGTTGCCATAACCTCTTTGGTCATTTCCATTAGCATAAATATCATCTGTTTGGGCAAAGGCAGATATTGTGCATATTGAAATCAAAAAACCGATAAAAAGAATCTGTTTCATCTTTAATTGTTTTTAATTTATAATTACTTAGTGAAATTAGTACTTTTGTCTTAAATAATCAAAAATAAGACTGCTAAAATTGTGCCAAGTTTATTATGTCAAAGACTTTAACTACCAGAAACGAAGATTATGCCCAATGGTATAACGATTTAATATTAAAAAGTGGCTTAGCCGATTACTCTGCTGTTCGCGGTTGCATGGTTATTAAACCACATGGCTATGCTATATGGGAAAACATGCGTGATGTGTTAGACAAAATGTTTAAAGATACAGGGCATCAAAATGCCTATTTCCCCCTGTTTGTGCCTAAGAGCCTTTTTGAAGCTGAAGAAAAAAATGCTGAAGGTTTTGCTAAAGAATGTGCGGTGGTAACGCATTACAGACTTAAAACCGACCCTAACAACAAAGGCAAGCTAATTGTGGACCCTGAAGCCAAATTAGAAGAAGAATTAGTGGTGCGGCCTACAAGTGAAGCCATTATTTGGAATACCTACAAAGGCTGGATACAAAGCTACAGAGACCTGCCATTACTTATAAACCAATGGGCTAATGTAGTAAGGTGGGAAATGCGTACCCGTTTGTTTTTGCGTACAGCAGAGTTTTTATGGCAAGAAGGGCATACAGCACATGCCACAAAAGAAGAAGCTATAATAGAAACAAAAAAAATGCTGGACGTGTATGCCACTTTTGCAGAAGAATATTTGGCTATGCCGGTTATTAAGGGTGTAAAAACAGCTAACGAACGGTTTGCAGGTGCAGAAGATACCTATTGCATTGAAGCACTTATGCAAGACGGAAAGGCTCTACAAGCTGGCACATCGCATTTCTTAGGTCAAAATTTTGCGAAGGCGTTTGATGTTAAGTTTATGGACAAAGCCAACAAACAAGAATATGTATGGGCTACTTCCTGGGGAGTATCTACCCGCTTGATAGGTGCATTGGTTATGGCTCACAGCGATGACAGCGGGCTTATATTACCGCCTAAACTTGCACCTATACAGGTAGTTATTATTCCTATCTATAAAGGCGATGATACCCGTAGCCTAATTAACGATAAATGTGCCAACCTTATACAACAAATGCAAGCAAAAGGTATAAGAGTTAAATTGGATGCAGATGACTCTACAAGGTCCGGGTGGAAATTTGCCGAATATGAATTGAAAGGTGTACCTATAAGAATTGCATTGGGGGCAAGAGATATTGAAAGTAATAAAGCAGAGGTAGCCCGCAGAGATACTAAAGAAAAAACGTCTTTGTCTTTAGATAATTTATGTGAACAGATTATAGATTTATTAGCAGATATACAAACCAATATTTATAATAGAGCCTTACAATTTAGAGACGACCACATTACACCTGCCAATACAATGGAAGAATTGGTAGCTATACTTGATGGTAAAGCAGGTTTTGTGTCTGCCCACTGGGACGGAACACCGGAGACCGAAGAAAAAATAAAAGAACTTACGAAAGCTACTATACGTTGCATACCCATTAATAATGTAGAGGAAGCAGGTACCTGTATTCTTACCGGTAAGCCATCTACACAAAGAGTTTTATTTGCAAGAGCTTATTAAAATACATAAATAAATATAGTAAGAAGCCGTCATTCGCAATGAAATGACGGCTTTTGTGTGTGCTTAGTTTGTAAAGTTAGAAGCCCGGCAACGAGCGCGTCATGCCGCCTGCTTGTACGTGCAGGCTTTTCGCTGAAGCCCCTATATGACCTGCAAGCTACTTTTGTTATTGAATGTGCCACACCTCAAAGGAGTAGCACAACTTCTATACAAATAGAAATTTCCCATGATATATCATATCTTTTTTTTAGATTTGTCATATATAATGCAATTATCACACCATTCCCATCCTTAAACTATTGCATTTATGAATATCTTGAATTGTAACTTCATACTCCAATGCCATGCGTTCAAAACGCAATTTATTAATTAAATCAACATTATTGGGTTTAGCTAATCGTTCTGCATCTGGTGTAAAATCGTTTTTAGAAATTAGAATTAATTTAAACTCAAAACCAAATTTATTTTCAAAATATTTTTTGGCACCAACCACCTCTTGCACACCATCATTGCCAACCAATTTAGTACTTTGTTTAGCCTGTATCAAGTAGTTTTCACCGGGTTTATATGCAATAACATCTACACCCTTATCGTGCGAGTTGGGTGTTAACTGTGTTTTAAATCCTTTTTTTGCATATAAAGCAGCCACGTAAGCTTCAAACAAATCAGGATGTAAGCTATTTATGTCCTTAATAGATAATGGAATAACATTACCCCCCTCAGTATTAAAACTGAAAACACTGTTATATGTTTCATCCAATTTTAATTCAATTTGTTCTGTTGGGTAAAGCGTGCTTGCTGCCAATGCTTTTTTCCTTGCCAATAATGCATCCAAGATTAGATCAAACGATGTAAACTCATCTGCTATTGCCATTGGGTAATAAACATGTACATCCTTTTTCTGCCCTATTCTATATGCCCTGTCCGTTGCTTGTTCTTCTTTTGCAGGATTCCAATGTCTTGAATAATGAATAATATGGTTAGCACTAGTAACATTTAGTCCAACACCGGCTGCAATGGGCGACATAATGATTACATTAAAACCTATAACAGATTGGTACTTATCAATTGTTTGTTGGCGGCTCTTTCCATCCTTTTGTTTTGTTGCAGGTGTATCACCGTTTATAATACTTGCGCTAACACGGTAATATTCATAAATTACTTTTTGCAACATTTTCTGTGTTTCTTTTCTGTCTGCAAAAACAATTGCTTTTTCACCTTTATTACGAATATTCTCTATTATATCAAGCAATATTTGCAATTTTGCGCTTGTAGCTACCAATTCATTGCTTGGGTAACACATTATTTGCTTATCTACCAAATACGGATGGTCTGAAATATCCCGGATTGCTTGTAGCGATTTCAAAATTAAAGCACCTCGGTTCACACCCTCCATATCTGTTTTTTTT
This sequence comes from uncultured Bacteroidota bacterium, assembly GCA_903916555.1. Lineage (GTDB taxonomy): Bacteria > Bacteroidota > Bacteroidia > Chitinophagales > Chitinophagaceae > CAIYTT01. Next base: position 6,407 of record CAIWXG010000198.1, on the reverse strand, counting down.
GCTTGTTCCATTTCAGCTTTATAGCGTTCTAACTGTACAGGTGGCATCTGTTTTCTTATTCGTGATTGTTCATTATCATGCTTTGTCGGTAAATCTTTTGCAACATCTATTTTAAGTCTATGCATCATATAATTACCAATTCTCTTATGTAGTAATTCGCCTAATACTACTACATCTGTTTCGGAATTTTTTAAAGGGTTCTGAAATTCTTTAGCAAAAGCCTTAGTAGTACCCAATAGACCTGATACTGAAAAATCCATAATACACCACATATCAACAAGTGTGTTTTCAACAGGTGTACCTGTCATAGCAATTTTAAAATCTGCTTTTAGTGCTTTACAGGCAGATGTTACTAATGTTCCCGGTGTTTATATTTTTTGAGCTTCGTCTAATACTACTACTGCAAAATCGATTGTGCCAATATTTAGCTGGTAAATTCTTAATGTTTCATAATTGGTCAATATTATTTGTTTGCGTTGCAGTTTTTCAGAATCTTCTTTATTGTAGTGTTTCTTTAACCCAAACTCACTACTAATGGTAACCATTCGTAAATTTTTGGGTGCAAAAAATCGTGAATACTCGTTTTCCTAATTTCCAAGCATGAAAAGGTAGCCCCAAAAAAGGGGATGCATGCTTTTTTACAAAAAGTTCTTCAGATAAATAAACCAGTTTAAGCAGTTTGGTTTTATTTAATCCGTTAATATTTTGAGCAAAGAAACTAGCTGTATTCCCTAATTTTTCAATTTGGTCAATTGTTAGCGTTTCAATTCTTTTTCTTGTAAGCTGCATATTACAAAGTTAGTTCATTTTTTTAATAGCCTCTATTTTGCATAAGTAAAGAAAAATAGAGGCTACTTTTCAAACTACATTTTTATAAACTTACCTACCCAACTACCCTCTTTGCCAATCAATTTTATATAATATAACCCATTAGGCAACATATTGATATTCACATTTGTATGCAAACCATTTAATGGCTGCTGAATATATTTTTGACCAATACTATTTGAGATAATGAATGATGTATACATATTATTATTAAAATCAATTATCAATTCGCTAAATGCCGGATTAGGGAATATATTTACATGATTATTATTGCCTATATTAGATGCTATTGTGGTACATGGTAAAGGTGATACCGTAATAATAATAATTGTATTGCAGCCTGTTGAAGAGGTGTAATTAATAGTAACTATACCGGCTGCTACACCCGTAATAATACCGGCACTTACAGTTGCAATTGCTGTATTGTTACTACTCCAAGTACCTCCTATTGTTGCATCGGTTAATGTGGTTGCAAGACCAACACATACAGAATCTATGCCTGTTATTGATGCTGGAATTGCGTTTATAGTAATCGTTTTTGCAGATGCGCAGCCTGTAGATATAGTATATGAAATAGTATCTATGCCTGTAGATACTCCGGATATAATGCCTCCACTTACTGTTGCAATTGTAATGTTGCTACTGCTCCAAGTACCTCCCGTTATTGCATCGGTTAGAGTAGCCGTAAAACCCTGACAAACAGAATCTGCTCCTATTATTGAAGCCGGATTAGGATTTACGGTAACCAGCTTTATTACAAAACAACCACTTGGTAATGTGTATCTTATTGTATCAATACCTGCCGACACACTCGTTATGATACCACCACTTACAGTAGCTATTGCTGTATTACGGCTACTCCATGTGCCTCCGGAACTTGTGTCTGAAAGGGTTGTTGATAAGCCAACGCATAAACTTGCAGTACCACTTATGGATGCAGGGAACGGATTGACTGTAACAGTAGTTGTAATATAGCTATAACCTGTTACTGAATAGGTAATAGTAGCTGTGCCTGCGGAAACCCCTGTTACTATGCCACTAATTGAAGCAACAGTGGCTACAGTAGTAAGACTACTGCTCCAGGTACCACCTACAGTAGCATCGCTAAGGGTAGTAGTAGAACCTATACATACATTTGCAACACCTGTTATTGGGGCGGGAGCTAAATATAAATCAGTACTCCAAAGCCCTCTGCCAAATGTTGCTGCCCATAGTTTATTATTAATATAAGAAATCTCTAATTCGCTTACAACAACATTGGGTAAGCCAGTATTAAATGGCACCCAATCAGTTAAACCCATTCCAAAATAATAAACACCTAAATCTGTACCCACATATAAACCACCACTGCCTACATTTGAATACACAATACAATTTGCAGGTACATTTGGCAGGCTGCCAGACCAATTTGTCCATGTACTGCCACCATCTGTTGAACCAAATACCTTAGCTCCTGCTGTATATCCCGACATTGTTACCCATAATTGAATGGGGTTTGTAGGATTAACTGCAATATAGGTAAATACATCACCCACTACAGAACTTGTCAATGCAGACCATGTAACACCCCCATTAGTTGTTTTATAAAGAGTAGTATCATAAGCAACATAAATAGTTGTGGGCAAAGATGGTGCATAAGCCATTGCTCGTATATTGCCACTCGCACCTGTAATAGTACCCAACTGCACCCATGTACTACCTCCATCTGTTGACTGATATACTTGCGATTTACCAACAATAAGTGTATTATGATTGGTAGGGTGCATTAAGTAGGGTGTTACCCATGCTCCATCTGAATTTACACCTGTTGACCCGGTATTAACAATAGTTGTTTGAGATGCCCAATCATTTGTTGTTTTGTAAATTCGCCCTTTAACATAAGTTGCATATTGAATATTTGCATTTGTATAATCAATTAAGCATTCTGTGCCATCACCACCTGTTCTATTATTCCAAGCACCGCTATTAAATTCTTTTGAACCATTATCTTGCAATCCACAAATTACATTATTCGCAACAGTAGCTGATGTGCCTATTCTGTAAATTTCACTAATCCCTAAGCCACTTGTTAAATTAGTCCATGTAGTACCTCCATCCATTGTTTTGTATAAACCACCATCATTACATTCAAACAAAGTATTAGAAACTAAAGGATGGTAAGCTAACCAATGTTTATCTGAATGAACTACAGGTATTGACCATGAATTCGCCGAAAAATAATTCTTTATGTTCCATAATATCCCTGAATCTGAGCTTTTCCATGTATGTACGCCACCAATAAAAAATTCACTTTCATTAATTGGATTTATTGCATACGCTAAATCATAATTACCCTGTCCATTACAGCCTGATGCGTCATGACCATAACCTAAAAGATTATGAGTACAATCTCCAGTCCAATATTGATTAAATGTTGAACCATTATCTATAGAATACCATAAACCTTCTAAGCCTTGCGGGCCGGTAGTATTAACACACAGAGCATCAACTTCAACTGGAAACGCAGGCGAAACAGCAAGTTTTATTCTACTAATCCCTGTAATAGATGTAAAGCCCCAAGTAAGACCATTATCAATTGACCTATAAATTTGTGCACCGCCTGATGGATTAAAAGTTGAAGCATAAATGATATTATGGTTTGTAGGATGAAAAAGTATATCCATAAAAATATAACCTGGTTCTACATTCGTCCATGTAACTCCTCCATCAGTTGTGCGATAAATTCCATTTGTAGCCGCCGCTAATAAAATAGAAGGATTTGTAGGGTCAATTATTAACCTTCTAATTTGATGTGGGATAGTAACACTCCAACTTAATCCTGTAGTATTCCATGTAGTTCCTCCATCAATTGTTTTTAATACACCAATGCTTTTTGTATCTCCCAAATCAGCACCTCCCAAATCTCCATCACCAGTTGCAATATACATAATATTAGGATTGGTACTGTTTATTGCAATATCACTAATACCCAGTACCGGCAAATGGTCTGTATTGGTTGACCATGTTGAACCACCATCTGTTGTTTTCCATAAGCCTCCGGCAGGTGTACCCACCCAAAAAGTATTGGCAATTGTAGGATGAAATGCAATACAACTAACCCTTCCTACACCTACATATCCTGAATCAAAACCTGTACTAACAGTTGGCCCCATAAAAGTCCAAGTAGCAGTTGCTGTAGTGGTTCTTTCTGCCAATTTAGGGTGGCTTTGGGTATATTTATCCCATTCAGTCCACTGCACATTTGCAGGTGGAAATTCACCTGTTCTTCCTACTCTTTGTTCCCAATACCATTCCCATCGTTTAAATTTTTCATAATCACCGTCATTTTCACCAACTATATTATCAGTTTCGGAAGTATCTTCTCTATAGTTATCATAAAATGCTTTTTGTATATCAAAGAAATTAGGGTTTGCTTTAGTTACGCCTTTCATCCAAGACTGTGCAGATGCATTTATACCAAAAACGACAAGCAGAATCAATGTAATTTGTATTTTTTTCATAACATTTGTTTTTTATGGTCTGTTGGGACTATCAATTTGTTGTAATTTCTGTATTGTTAAATAGTAAGGTTTGTTATTTATAAAATAGCGTAGCAAAGCATCGCCTTTATAGCGTATTGGTGCTTTAACTTTTGGAATATTCGTTTGCGAACTGTTTTCAGAAACCCTAACAGTAATGGTATCATTTTTTGTAAACGTTATTGGCGCACTCGATACATATTTCCTATTATTTGCCAAGTATGTTTTAAACGATTTATTATTAACCCACAAAGCATCAAAGACAATTTTATTTTCTGTAAGTATCTTTATTTTAATATAATATTCTTTGCCACTACCGCCACCATTAATGCCGCTTGTCCAGTTTTCGTAGGTTGCATCTATTAATTGAATATTTTCTTTTTTGGGAATGAAACTACAACAGAATATCACCAATAAAGGTAACAATACTCTTAACAAACGAATTGGCAAGATGGTCTCAAATTTCACTTTTGTATTTTTGGACAGTTAAGCAATTCTAAATTTACAGCCAAAATACAAATAATTCTTTAATAATAGTAAATTATTATTTTTATTTCATAATTTCATAACATACAGCCTTTAGAAAGTGGATATGAAGTTATATAAATTGGGTAGCAATGTTGCAATTATCATAATATTACCCCTTCGGGGTTACTATTTTTATTCATTATTATTTCTAAAATAATACCACCCCATCGGGGTTATTAGCCAATAACAAATTAGTGTATAATTTTCCTACCGGTCATTACAAACCTTAATGGTGTAACATAACTCCGAAAAACACCACCCACCTACTTCCACAAATAAACAAACAATAATACAAAGCCTAATAGACCTGCAAAGAAATAGGCTGCATACTGTTGCACTCTGCCCGATTGTATTCTACGAATAAGGAATGCAATTATTTCGGTAATACTTGCAACTAAATTAATAAGTCCGTCAACAATGTTACGGTCTATCCAGGCGGCGGGCTTACCTACTAAATTAAACAATACCTTTTTAGTTACAAAAATATAAATCTCGTCAATATAAAATTTATGATAGGCTGCAACATAAAATCCTTTAATACTTTCTTGTACTTGCTGTGCTTTAGGATTCGCTTTTTTATAAAAAGCATAAGCAATAAAAATACCTATACTCGCCAACAAAACCGGTGCAATAGAAAATACCGGATTGAATTCCGTAATCAATGCTTTACCGTCTGACGATACTAATTTACCAAAAGGTATAAAGCCTGTAAGTGCAGACAATGCAGCCAGTAGTACTAATGGTATCAACATAGTTGCAGGTGCTTCGTGGGCATTTTTACTATGTTCAGTTTGCGTATCGTGTGTGTTATGGTGTTCGTGATGCGTGCTTGCATGGTATTCTTTATTCCAGAAAATATTAAAATATAAACGGAACATATAAAATGCTGTAATGGCAGCAGTAACAATGGCTATCACAAAGATGATTTTATTATCGTGGTAGGCAGCATGTAATATCTCCTCTTTACTAAAGAACCCTGCAAAAGGAGGAATACCAGCTATTGCCAAACATGCAATTAAAAACGTAATGTGTGTTATTGGCATCAGTTTCTTTAGTCCACCCATATCTTTCATTTCATTACTATGCACATAATGAATTACCGAACCCGCACCCAAGAAAAGTAAAGCTTTAAACATAGCATGTGTAAACAAATGAAACATAGAAGCCATATAACCCAATCCGTTTTCGCCACCATAGCCCGACACACCTAATGCAAACATCATGTATCCTATTTGCGACATGGTAGAATAGGCAAGTACACGTTTAATATCGTTTTGTGTACATGCAATAATAGCAGCAAAAAGAGAGGAACTGATACCCACCCAAGCTACAATTTCTAATGCCGGCGGACACGATAGCGAAAACACCGGAAATAATCTTGCTACCAAATAGACACCGGCAACAACCATTGTTGCAGCATGTATTAAGGCAGATACAGGTGTTGGGCCTTCCATGGCATCGGGCAACCATACATGTAGCGGAAACATTGCTGATTTACCGGCACCACCTATAAACACTAAAACGAGACCCCAT